>JAQBNP010000060.1 GCA_028288515.1 Flaviaestuariibacter sp.
CTCGTGACCAACAACCTGACGATCGATGACGTCCGGAAACGCGGTCACAGCCTGTCATTCCCCGAGTCCGTCGTTTCGCTGTTCAAAGGTGATATCGGACAGCCTGTGGGTGGGTTCGACCCCGAGCTGCAGACAATGATCCTGAAAGGCGTGAAGCCCTACACGGAACGGCCAAACGAGCATTTGAAGCCCATCGATTTCGACACTGAGATGAGTGTCTTTCGTGAGAAGTTCGGAGAGAGCGTCACGGAGACGGACCTGCTCTCCTGGCTCCTGTACCCGAAAGTATTTGAAGAGTTTATGGCCCGCCGCAAAGAATACGGCGACGTCACGCCCATTCCAACCCTGAATTTCTTTTACGGACTCAGAAACGACGAGGAGGTGCTGATCGAGATCGATAAAGGGAAAAGCATCCTTGTGCGTCTCCTCACGTGTACCGAGCCGGACGAGGAAGGGAAGCGAAAAGTATTTATGCGTCTTAATGGCCAGACGCGCATCATCGAAGTGCAGGATGCGAACAGCAAGGCCGTTGCGCACGAAAATGAAAAAGCTGAGAAGTCAAACAGCAGTCACGTCGGTGCGCCGCTCCAGGGTAAGCTCTCGCAGCTGCTCATCAAGGAGGGAGACGCGGTGTCTCCCAACCAGCCGCTGTTTGTGATCGAGGCGATGAAAATGGAAACGACGATCACCGCCACGAAACCCGGCACTGTCAGGCGTGTGGTTCTGAAGCCGGGACAGATGGTCAGGGCCGAAGACCTGGTGCTGGAGTTGGACTGATTCCGTTGGAGGCGCGTGTTGAAAAATGTGGCACAGAATTGCTAGTATCATTCGTGTGCTCACCTATAAAAACACCTCGCCTTTATGAAATGGAAAGCCGTTTTAGGTTGCATGTTACTTTGGGGCATCAGCTTAGGACATGCTGACAGGGCCGTCACTGACGCCCCGAACGGCCAGAACGTTTTCGTCATTACACTTGACGGATATCGCTGGCAGGAGCTATTTGGCGGTGCCGATTCATCGCTGATCAACGATCCCCATTTTACCGCAGATACATCGTACACGAAAGCCATGTACTGGGCGGGCACGCCCGAAGAGCGCCGCGAGCGCCTGATGCCGTTCATCTGGAACGTACTGGCAAAAAAAGGACAGCTCATGGGGAACCGTGAATTGGGGAGTAAGGTCAACACGAAAAACCTCTACTTTCTTTCGTACCCCGGTTACAACGAGATCTTTACCGGCGAGGCAGACCCCATGATCGCGTCGAACGACAAGATCAAGAACAAAAATCAAAATCTTCTCGAGTACATCAACAAGCTGCCGGGCTACCGCGACCGCGTGGCAGCCATTGCTTCCTGGGATGCGTTCCCGTATATCTTCAACAAGGAGAGGAGCGGCTTCTTCATCAACAGCGGCAACGATCCCGTGCATGGTCATGAGCTCAGCCGTACGCAAGTGGCGCTCAACCAGATCCAGGCAGACCCGGCATATGCCGAAGACCACACGCGTAACGACATGATCACCTTTCTGTCCGCCAAGGAATACATCCGGAAGAACAAGCCGAAGGTCATGTTCGTCGGCCTCAGCGGAACCGACGATGCGGGCCACGCGAAGAAATATGATCAATACCTGAAGAATGCGAACGATGCGGATCGCATCATTGCCGGTCTTTGGAACATGGTCCAGTCGATGCCCGAATACAAGAATCACACAACATTTATCATTACAACAGACCACGGTCGCGGGGCTCACCCCGAGACATGGTATAACCACGGATTTTTTGTCAAGGGATCATCGCAGACCTGGATCGCCATGATCGGAAACAAGATCAGGCCTCTCGGTGAGGTAAGCCAGGACGGCCAGGCGTACCAGCGCAATATCGCCGGAACCATCGGCTACCTGCTTGGTGTCCGTACGTATAGCCGGCATATGCTTCCACTGACCCTTTTTGAGCCGGAGCCCGGCACTATGCTGGCGCGTCAATGATCAGGAAAACTTTGCAAGGACATTCTCCATTAAGCCGGCGATCTCGGCTGTGTTGAGGCGGCCAATGCTACCCTCGTGCGTATGGTGAAGCGGCTGGCTGCCGTCGAACGCAAAACTGCCGTCAGCGATCCGCTGACCGACCTGCTTGTACGCTTCACGAAAGGGAATGCCCAGATTGACCAGCTTATTCACCTCTTCAACGCTGAACAGGTACTTGTATTTTTCTTCGGCGAGAATGCCTTTCCTGACGACGATATTCGACAACATCAGTTCCATCAATTCCATGCAGGCCTTGATCTCTTCCAGCGCCGGAAAGAGGATCTCTTTGGTCAGCTGGAGGTCACGATGATACCCTGAAGGAAGGTTGGCCAGCATGAGGGTCAGCTCGTTGGGAACCGATTGGATCCGGTTGCATTTTGCGCGGATCAGCTCGAACACATCGGGGTTCTTTTTGTGTGGCATGATGCTGCTTCCCGTTGTGAGCTCATCCGGGAAAGAGATAAACGCAAAGTTCTGGTTCATGTACAGGCAGCAGTCCATGGCGAGGCGCCCCAGGGTAGATGCGATGCTGCCGAGGCCCATGGCAACAGCCTTCTCGGTTTTGCCGCGCGTCATCTGGGCATAAACGGAATTGTAGTTGAGAGCGGCAAAGCCCAGAAGCTCAGTGGTTCGGGTGCGGTTTAACGGGAAAGAGGAACCGTAACCGGCGCCACTGCCCAGGGGATTCTTGTTAGCGACCTGGTAAGCGGCCGCCAGGATCTCCAGGTCGTCGACGAGACTCTCTGCATACGCGCCAAGCCAGAGGCCGAAAGATGAGGGCATACCGATCTGCAGGTGCGTGTAGCCGGGAAGAAGGTCGTCCTTATGTGCTTCACTGGTTGACTGCAGCAACCTGAAGAGGCTGGACACGCGGTTCTTTACGTCGAGGATGGCCGCGCGCAGAAAGAGCTTGATGTCCACTGCCACCTGGTCGTTGCGGCTGCGGCCGCTGTGGATCATCTTGCCAGTATCACCAATGCGTTTTGTGAGCATGAGCTCCACCTGTGAGTGAACGTCCTCAACGTCGGGCTCGATGCTGAATGTGCCGGCGGCGATCTCCGCTGCGATCTCCCGGAGGCCGGAAACGGCGCGTTGCGCTTCTTCTGGCGACATTAACCCTACCTCGCCAAGCATGGTCACATGCGCAATTGACCCCTGCACATCGTAAGGCGCCAAGAGGATATCGAATTCCTTATCGCGACCAACCGTAAAGCGCTCGATCAGTGCGGAAACGGAGGAATTATCTTTTTGCCAGAGCTTCATACCAGTTGATTGAGCAGTTGAATATACAGGTCGATCCCTTCTTCGATCTCGCGGATAAAAATGTATTCGTCGGCGGAATGGCTGCGCGCCGAATCACCGGGGCCCATCTTCAAAGCCGGGAACGGCATCAGCGCCTTGTCGGACGTTGTGGGTGATCCGTAATAAGGTCGCCCTAACGCTAGCCCTGCCCTGACGAGTGGATGATCGAGAGGGATTGACGAAGAACGCATGCGAAGGCTTCTTTCCGTAACAGTGCTTTTCAGGTTCGCCCGGATCGTTTGCAGTACCTCTTCCAGCGTGTAGTGCTCGTTCACCCGTGCATCTACGGTGAACCGGCAACTGTCGGGCACCTGGTTATGTGCCTTGTTGGCTGTGTCGATCACGGTGACGCTCATCTTCACGGGGCCGAGTACCTCAGACACCTTCGGGAAGCGGAACGTACGGATCCAGTCAATATCATTCATCGCTGTGTAGATGGCATTGTCTCCCTCTTCGCGGGCTGCATGACCTGCGCGGCCCGCAGCAACACAATCGAGTACCAGCAGCCCACGCTCAGCGATGGCAAGCTCCATTTTCGTGGGTTCACCGACTATGGCGAATTCGATCGGGGGGAGGTAAGGGAGGATACTTTCGATCCCGCCGGTGCCCGAGATCTCTTCTTCTGCCGTAGCTGCCAGCACGACGTTGTAGCGGAGGCCTTCGCGGTCGTGGTAGAAGAGGAACGATGCCAGGAGGGAAACCAGTGGAGCGCCTGCGTCGTTGCTCCCGAGCCCGTACAGGCGTCCGTTTTCTTCCTGTGGCGTAAACGGGTCGCGCGTATATTGGGCGTTCGGCTTCACCGTATCATGATGCGAGTTTAGCAGGAGCGTCGGCTTTGATTCGTCGTAATGGAAATTTTTTGCGAAGACATTATTGCCGACACGCGTTGAGGCAACGCCTTTTTGCGCGAGGTAACGGGAGATCGCACCTGCCGTTTGCGCTTCCTCCCTGCTGAATGAAGGGATGGAGATCAGCTCCTTCAACAAGGCAATCGCTTCGGTGGTCAGTATCGTCTGTTGGTCAGTCATGTGTCAGTGTCGTTCCGGCCGTACCGGCAATTAATTCAGAAAGGGATTCGGCCTTGCCGATGATCACCTGCCGGACGCCGCTGTCCAGCGCTATAAACGCGTTCTGCAGCTTCGGCAGCATGCCGGCATAGATGGCGCCGGTTTCCCTGAGTTGCCTGAACGAAGCCGGCGTCAGCCGGGGAATGACCGTTGAATCGTCCGCAGCATCGAGAAGAACGCCTGCTTTTTCAAACGAGTACACGAGGCTCGTTTCATAGGATCTGCCAAGGCTGGTTGCCAGCTCCTGCGCAATTGTATCGGCGTTTGTGTTGAGAAGCTGGCCATGTCCGTCGTGGGTGATCGGGGCCACCACAAGCGTGAGGCCCAGGTGCAGAAGCGATTGCAGAAGATCCGTGTTGACACGGTCGATATCGCCGACGAAGCCGTAGTCCGTCCCCGCGGATACCCGCTTGTGTGCCAGTAGCGCATTCCCGTCGGCGCCGGTGAGGCCGAGTGCCGCGCAACCCGCCGCCTGGAGTCCCGATACAATTGTTTTATTGATTGTTCCGGCATAAACCATCGTCACGATCTTCAGCGTGTCCTTATCCGTTATCCGCCGGCCATCCACCATTTCCTGCCTGATGCCGAGGTCCTCCGCCATGCGCGTCGCAAGCTTGCCGCCGCCATGAACCAGGATCTTGGGTCCGTCAATCCGTGCAAACGTCTCGAGAAATGCGGCGAGCTTTTCGTCGTCGTCAATGATGTTACCGCCGATCTTGACCACAACCAGCTTATTCATGACGAAGGATTTCGCTTAACACGGCTTGCGCCGCCCACACGCGATTCGATGCTTCCTGGGTGATGAGACTGTTCGGCCCATCGAGGATCTCGTCGCTCAGCTCCACGTTGCGGCGCACCGGCAGGCAGTGCATGACGCGTGCATTGTTCGTGAGCGCAAGCTTTTCATTGGTGAGCATCCAGGCCGGGTCGTTGTTGTAGATCTTCCCGTAGTCCTGGTAGGTGCTCCAGTTTTTTACATACACGTAGTCCGCGCCGGCCAGGGCTTCATCCTGGTTATGGGTGACCGTTGCCCCTTTTGTAAATTGTTCATCAAGCTCATAGTCTTCAGGGTGGGTGATCACAAAGTCGGCTTCGCCCCAGGCATTGATCCACTGCGAGAAACTGTTGGCAACGCACTGTGGAAGCGGCTTTACGTGTGGGGCCCAGGTCAGTACGATCTTCGGGCGGCGTTTTTCGGTAAAGGTCTCCGATATGGTGATGACGTCCGTCAGGCTTTGAAGCGGGTGCAGGGTAGCGCTTTCGAGGCTGACGACCGGGATGCCGGCATACTTGATGAACTGCCGGATATAGAGCTCGCTGTAGTCGTCCTCTTTGTTCTTGAGCGAGGGGAATGTGCGGATGGCCAGGATATCGAAGTAGTTACCCATGATCGGCGCAGCGTCCTTCACGTGCTCAACGGTATTGCCGCTCATGATCGCTTCTTCCTCGAACTCAAGAGCCCATCCTTCGCTGCCAACATTAAAGATGATGGTTTCCATACCCAGGTTCTGTGCGGCCACCTGCGTGCTGAGGCGTGTGCGCATGCTTGGGTTCAGGAACAGGCAGCCGATACGCTTGTTGGCACCGAGCGTTTTATCCTTGAAGGGATCGGCCTTGTAAGCGAGCGCTTTTTCTACGAGCGCCCTGATATCGGGCACGTCGGCGGCGGAAATGAATTGTTTCAACGATCGATGGTTTTATAGTGAAGCAATGGGATCAGGCATTCTTTTCGGCGGGGCGCAGGACAGCAAGCTCGGTCTGCACAGCGTCGAGGAAGGCATCGACGACATCCCTGCCGATGGCGAGCGAAGGCAGCAGGCGGATCACATTCGGCTTTGCTTC
>JAQBNP010000066.1 GCA_028288515.1 Flaviaestuariibacter sp.
GAAAATGCTGAAAAGCTCACAAAGCAGGACTAGGAATTTCCCGCGAAAAACAGGCCCATTTCTCTTGGAAACCATCCACAACGCGGACACCTTTGTAGACCGATTTACACAAATCCACAAGTGGAAAGGTCGACAACGAATGGGGAGCAAACAGGTAGGCCGGAGACCGCTGCTCTTTGGAAGTGCCGACCGATCGGCCATTCCGGGTTTTTCTCAAAGCGTTAACAAAAACAGGATAACAACTGGCAAACAATTTGCGTTTACCTAATCGAACTTCTCACAGAAGCAGTCAATTTTCTCATAAGCAGTTAGTTTTGGTTGCGACCCCTGTTTCCACAGGGGTCTATTTTTTTGCCCACCTGCCGGCAAGGAACAGTCCTGCCAGCGCCCCGATCAGATCCACCACCCAGTCCATCATGTCGCAGGAGCGATTCGGCACCCAGAGCCCCTGGACGATCTCGACAGCCAACCCATAAGCCGCCAGCCAGGCAAACAGGCCGGCGCTGGTTCGCGCCAGGCCCGTACGCGACAACAACAGCGAGGCCACCGCAAACAGGCCCACATGAACGATCTTGTCCGCATAGATCGCATCCAGCCACGACTCCTGCGGCAGGGCGCTCCCCGGCAGAAAAAAAAGAATGCAGCAGGCTGTGAAGTAGAGAACAGTGGCGACACGCCACCAGCGGAGGGACAACATGGATGTAAAATAAAAAAAGGGCCTTAGAAAAAGCCCTTGAACCAACTATTTGATCAATCTGGAAGATCGATGATCCACGGTAGATACGGCAATCGCGCCACCGTGGTTTCTTTTGTCTTATAATTTTCCGTAAACGGTCATGGTGCCGGCCGGTGTCGGGCTGCCGCCTTTCCGCTCAAGGGTGATGGCGAAGGCTTCGGCGTTCTGCGCATTTTTCATCTTCAGCAGGAGCTTTTCCTGCCGCACATCGAACACCCCTAGGTCAACCGGCTTTCCGCCCAGCAGCGCCCACAACTGGTATTGCTGGTCGCTTGCCGGCTGCGGCAGGTTGTTGACGATCAGGTACACATCCTTGCTCGTCGTATCCCAGGCAACCGTTACCTGTGCCGTCGGCGCATCGGGCGTGCCTTTGAGTGACGCCATCTTCATGCCCGGCTTCTGGAGCGTGGAAGCATCCTGCTGCAAGGCGGTAAGGGCGGCCTTTGTCTGGTCGAGTTCGGCTTGCAGCGCTTCGGTACGGGCATTCTCGGCCCTCAGCGACTCGTACTTGTTATTCGTGGTGACAGCCCAATACAGCGAGCCGGCGAGAAGAATGACCGTCGCGGCCGCGACCCATTTCCAGGGGTTGAGGCGACGCACCGGCGCTTCGTCGGCTGCAGCCTCGTCTGCGTCGGCGCTGGCCTGCACGGCGTCGAGGCTGGCCCTGATCCGCTCCTTGAGAAAGGCCGGCGGTGGAGGCGCATCCTGTAAAAGACGCTCTTCCAGGGAACGCTCGAAGGCGTCCCGGGCCGAAGCGATCTCCGGGTACTGGGCCTGGAGGGCTTCGAACTCGCGCGCTTCCGCTTCGGTCGTCATGCCCATCACGTAGCTCTCAATGATACCGGTCGATATGTATTCTTTTACATTCACGTGTTACGTTAACATGGTTCTAAGCTGGATCAACGCGGCCCTCAGCCTTGTTTTTACGGTGCCCAGCGGTATGTTCAGCGCCTTTGCGATCTGATCGTGTGTGTAGCCCTGGTAATAGCTCAGGTCCACCAGCATCCGGTGCTCGTCCTTGAGCTTCATCAGGACCTTCTTGAGTCCATAATCGTCAATCCCCTGCCGCACCACCGGGTGGGCCATCTCGTTGTCGTCGATCGGCTGCTGCTTCAACGCCTGCTGGTAGTTCCGCGACCGCACTTTGTCGATCGAGGCATTGCGGGCGATGTTGAGCATCCAGGTGAACAAACGACCTTTTTGCGCGTCGTATGTGTCGATCTTCCGCCAGATGCTGACGAAGACCTCCTGGACAACATCGTGGCAGATCTCCACGTCGGGAACGATCTGCCTGACAACGCCGCACAGCGCACCGGCATAGTTGTCATACAGGTACCCGAATGCCTGTTCGTTCTTCTGCTTCAACAGGGCAACGAGCTCGCCTTCTTCGTATGTGGGCTTTGCGTTCAAGTAGTTGGTGATGAATGTACGCGGGGTCTGGTGTTTTGGATTTTTCGATGGCGGTTTTATGAACCGACCAGGGCGCCATAAGCGGCTGCGTCCATGAGCCCGGAGACGGCGCTGATGTCGTCAAGCTTGATGCGGACCATCCAGCCATCGCCGTAAGGATCAGTATTTACCAGCTCTGGGCTGGCCGCCAGCTTCGTATTGAGCTCGGTGATCGTTCCGCTGAGAGGAAGAAAAAGATCGGAGACCGTCTTCACGGCTTCCACAGTTCCGAATACGCTGCCTTCATTCATGTGTTGACCGATGGTCTCCACTTCCACATAGACGATATCGCCTAACTCGTGCTGCGCAAAATCAGTGATGCCGACAATTGCCTCGTCTCCTTCCACACGGATCCACTCATGATCTTTTGTGTAACGCAGGTTCTCGGGATAGTTCATAATTCAAATTTGTGTTGCAATATAGACAGCTTTGTTAAAGAATATTGTTTTCATTAACATTTTCTGAAGGCCCCGGAATGAGCAACAAACACGGTTGAAATTGGTTGCTATCTTTTTTTCCGGCGCACCAACTTCATTTTTAAAATCCGCACGTCGGACACCGGCCTGTTGGGTGGCGACTGGCTTACGGAAACGCCGGCAATGCGGTCTACAACGTCGAGCCCGCGCACCACTTCGCCGAACACCGTATAGTTGCCATCAAGCTGCGGCGTGCCGCCCATGGTGCGGTACACCTGGCGGCGCTCTTCCGGGATCACCCGCCCGGCAAGGCGCACGCGCTGCACCGAATCCATCTCGGCGTCCGTGAATCTACGGCCCTGCACGATGTAGAATTGGTAGCGGCTGCTGCGCTTCTCCGGGTTAACGGCATCACCCTCGCGGGCCGCAGCCAAAACGCCTTTGCGGTGAAAAAGCGTCGTTCGAAACTCTGCCGGAACCGTGACGCGCGGCGACACGCTATCGCTTTCGGCCCGGCCGATCACACCGCGCGTTTCGGCATCGCCCGCCTGGATCATGAAGCCTTTGATCACCCGGTGAAACAGGATGCTGTCATAGTAGTGCGCTTTCACGAGACCAAGAAAATTGTCACGGTGAAGCGGCGTCGAATCGGAGAGCCGCAGGATGATGGTGCCGGCGGTTGTGACCATCTCGATATCGCGGCGACGGTCTTTCTTCCGGATGCGCGGCGCATCCTGTCCCCAGGCAACCAGGTTCGCAAGAAGCGTGATGAGCAGGAGCAGTCGTTTCATGGTGACAGCAGTTCGTGGTTTTGAAAATACAGGAGGATATGGTCCTTGAGAAAATTCTCCTGCACGATGGGCGGCATATCGGGCATTGCCTTCAATTGATGAAAATGGGGCCAGCCATCGGCATCCACGCCGGTCATTTCATAATAGCCGCTTGCCGACAGGATCGTGCAGACGGCGATATGCATCAGGTCCTGCTTCTGCTCCTTCGAGAATTTTTTCCGGATGTCTCCCAGCTCCTGGATGCCGATGAGGTAAAGGATGCTTTCAACATCAGGCTTTTTTCCAAAGCGCTCCACCAGCACCTGCTCGAGCTTCCACCACCGGATCTGTAGATCGTCATTTCCCAGCATAGTCGTCATTGATTGAACCGCAAAGGTAACCAGAGCGCGGCGGCGCAAACAAAATCGATCCGTGAATGGTCAGGAGTGAATCGTCAATCGTGAATGGTGAATAGTGAATGGTAATAGTGAATGTGTCGATTAAAGTGCTGGATGCAAAATCCGCCTGCTGTCATCCCGAGCGCGCCGCGAGGGAGCCCATGCGCTACGCACGCTGTCCTGCTGACGCACGTGAGCACCGTTCCCTCACAAAACAACTCGCGGGCGCCAAGACTCTCACCCCCCACCGGATCTCCCCGGCTGTCATCCCGCAGGGACCCGAAACCCACTCCCTAAGTGTGCCCGGGGATTGCGGGGGAAGAATGTTCACTAATCATTTACTCGATTTTCAAGGAAGCACTCCCGCCCGACTCCAACATCGAACATTGATCGTCGATGATTGTTCATTCCGCCCCCTTCTTCCCGGTCAGGTCTCCAAAAGGGACGCCCAGTGCATCGGGTCGTGCATAGTGGGTTCCACGTCATCCCAGCCTTTCCGGCTCTTGGCGCCCGGCTCCTGGCTTTTGGCTTTTGGCTTTTGGCTTTTGAATTTTGAATTTTGAATTTTTCCTCTTGGCTTTTTGAATTTTGAATTTTCCCTCCCCCCTCCTGCCTCTTCTCCCCGGTGAAGGCGCAGCGATTATCTTTGCCCACCTCAAACAGACCGACTATGTTGCAACTGGCCACTCTTCGAAACGATCCGGCAGCCGTCCGTGAACGACTCGCCATCAGGAATTTCAAGGACCTCCACCTCGTGGACGAGATCCTGTCGGCAGATGATCACCGCCGCAAGCTGAGCTTTCAATTCGACGAGACAAAGGCGCAGATCAATGCCGCCTCCAAAGAGATCGGGCAGCTCATGGCCGGTGGCCGGAAAGACGAGGCCGAAGCCCGCAAGTCGGACGTCGACGGGCTGAAAAAGCAATTGGCGCCGATCGAAGCCGAGCTGGCCGTCGTTGAAAAGAATGTGACGGAGCTGCTGGTTCGTCTTCCCAACCTGCCCTCCCCCCTCGTCCCCGCAGGCAAAACGCCCGAAGACAACGAGGTCGTCCGCACCGGCGGCAGCATGCCCGTTCTGCCGGCTGGCTCGGCGCCCCACTGGGACCTGGCCAAAAAATACGACCTGATCGATTTTGAGCTCGGCAACAAGATCACGGGCAGCGGCTTCCCCGTCTACAAAGGCAAAGGCGCGAAGCTGCAGCGCGCGCTGATCCAGTATTTCCTCGATTTCAATACCGCCGCGGGCTATACAGAATACATGCCCCCGCACCTGGTGAACGAAGCCTCCGCATACGGCACCGGCCAGCTCCCGGACAAGGAAGGCCAGATGTACCATGTCACCGAGGACAACCTCTATCTCATCCCCACGGCCGAAGTGCCGGTCACAAACCTGTACCGCGATGTGATCCTCAGGGATGCCGACCTGCCTGTGAAGATGACGGCGTACACACCCTGCTTCCGCCGCGAGGCAGGCAGCTATGGCAAAGACGTCCGCGGCCTCAACCGCCTCCACCAGTTCGACAAGGTGGAGATCGTACAGCTGGCCCACCCCTCCAGGAGCTACGATGTGCTGGACGAGATGGTGGCGCACGTGGAAAAGCTGGTCCAGTCCCTTGGCCTCCACTACCGCATCCTGCGGCTTTGCGGCGGGGACATGGGATTCACATCGGCCCTGACCTATGATTTCGAGGTGTACAGCGCAGCACAGGAGCGCTGGCTGGAGGTGAGCTCGGTCTCCAATTTCGAGTCCTACCAGGCCAACCGCGCCAAGATCCGCTTCAAGGAAGACGGCAAGACACAGTTCGTGCACACCCTCAACGGCAGCTCGCTGGCATTGCCCCGCATCCTCGCCTGCCTGCTCGAAAACAACCAGGACGGCAACGGGATCGTTCTCCCGGTGGCGCTGCACCCGTACTTCGGCAGCGAAATGATTTAACGATAATTAACGGGGCAGGAAAGCCGCTTCGCGAAAGAATCTTATTTTTAGAGCTCAACTAATGTGTAACATGAAAAAACTTCTGACCATCGTCGCTTTCGCAGCCGCGATCACCGCCTGCTCGCATAAAACAGCGCCAACGACGTCAACGTCAAGCCCGGCGGGCACTTCCTCGTCGACCTCCACCACGACAACGACCACCACAACCACCTCCACATCTTCGAGCAAGGCCCTGATCGAAGCCGGCCATGCCGTGTACACCGACCGCACGAAATGCGCAAAATGCCACGGAGATAAAGGCGTGTCCAACTACACGCAGGAGCGCTGGACAAAGATCCTGTCTGCCATGATCCCCAAGGCAAAACTCACTGACGAAGAAGCGAAGCAGGTGACGGCATACGTGATGGCGAACGCGAAATCGTGATCCCAATCCGCTAACAATTCTTTCAGATAAACCAACGTTAAAGCAGGGCCCCGCGGTCCTGCTTTCTTCGTTTTTATCGCCAACTTGTCAGTCTAAACCAACCGCGCATGAAAACAATTGGACTCCTCGTTCTCTCCGCATCGATCCTCTTCTCTAACGCAAACGCACAGATCAACAAAGGCTCGGTCCTGCTGGGCGGCGGCCTCAACATCAGCACCACAAAGAGCACGCAGGGTGGCAGTGAGCAGACACAGCGCTTCCTCACGTTCGCGCCTTCCATCGGCGTCGCTGTCCGTGCAAACACGGTCGTGGGCCTGAACGTCGACTTCGGTAGCAGCCGGTATGTAAACGCCTCCGGCAACTCACGCGCGCATACCTATGGGGGTGGCGTGTTCGTTCGGCGTTTTCTCCCCCTTGGGAAAAACGTCTACCTCGCCGGCGAGGCAGCCCTCGGCTACGCGCACACCAACAGGACAACAGTTCTGGCAACACCGGCTTCACCGATCGCCCGCGAAGTGAGCGACCAGCTAAGCCTGGGATTCACGCCATCCGTCACCTACGCGGTGGGCAAGCGGTTTCAGCTCCAGGCATCGATCAACCAGCTGTTCGGCGCCTATTACGCGAAAAGCACCCAGCGGCAGGATTCCAACCCGGCCAATGAGCTCAGCTCGAAGAGCTTCGGGCTCCAGGCCAACCTGAGCTCCGCCGCGCCTCTCAGCATCGGCTTCCGCATCGTCCTGGGTAAATAGATGTTCTCGACTAGATGTTCTCGACCTGTCTATGATATCCTGTCCGCCCCTCATGGGGTGGACAGGATTTTTTTTGGAAGGGTCGGGCCCGCTTCCCTGCGGCCCGCAGTTCATTCGTAGTTCATTCGTATCTCAATCGTCGTTCATTCGTAGTAGACTCATAGATGCTTCATAGCAGACTCATAGCACACACGTAGCACACACGTAGATACTTCGGACACGCTTCGGTCATCCTTCGGTCAGACCCGGCGGCAATTCACGATTCACGATTCACCATTCACGATTCACTATTCACGATTCACGACTCACCATTCACTTCTCACTCTTCCCCTCCCCTCTTCATCCGTTCCACCCGCCTGTCCATCACACGAAACCACGCTGGTGGCACCAGCGACAGCAGCATCATGCCCGGGTATCCCGTCGGCATTTGCGGCGCATCGACATGGTGGCGCAACACCTGGTACTTCCGGCTCGCCAGGAAATGATGGTCGCTGTGCCGGCTCAGCTCGAACAGCATCACCCGCCCGATAATATGGTTCGAATTCCAGCTGTGCACAGCCCGCGCCCGCTCGTACGTCCCGGGCCCGGTCGCCTCGCGCCGGAGGCCATAGTGCTCGATGTAATTGACGGTCTCAAGAAGCAGGATCCCTTCCAGGGCTGCCAGTGCGAACAGCAGCAGACCCCACCCCCCGAACGCGACATAAACAAGAACAAGGAAAGAGACCTGCACCAGGTGGAACAGGACCATCTCGTTGCCCAGGATCCCGGTACCCGCCCGCTCCGCGTCGCGGGTGGCAATGGACCAGGCGCTGCGGTAGCTCCCGGTGATCGATCGCAGCCAGAACAGGTAGACCGGCTCGCCAAGGCGGGCGCTGCTTGGATCCTGCGGCGTGGCAACATGGCGGTGATGCCCTTTGTTGTGCTCGATATAGAAATGCATGTAGAGCGAAGAAAGCAGAAGCCCTTTGGCCAGGAACCGCTCGAACCTGCCCGCACGGTGACCCAGCTCGTGGCCCACGTTGATGCCGAAGGTGCCGCAGAGCAGGCCCATCACCAGCGTTCTGCCCACGATATCGGCCGTGGTCCCCGACCCGCCTGCGACCGACGAAAGGAACAGTGCCAGGGCGCCGAACTGCAACGGAACGATCGCATACAGCATCCAGTCGTACCAGCGGCTGCTTCGCGCCAGCTCCTCTTCCGCGGCCGACAGGTTGGCTTCGTCGGCAGGCAGCACGAGCTCGAGCACCGGGACAATGGCCCAGGCATAGACGAGCGGCAGGTAGACCACCCACCCGGTCGATAGAAAGGAAACGAGAGCGCCGAAATAGACCAGCAGGGGAGCGCCGTATTTCAAAACACGTGTTGTCACCCTCCGAATTTAGGATTAATTTTAAAGCTGTGTTAAACGACGAGACCCTGTTTTAGTCTTACCCAAAATTCCACCCATTCATGCTTACGAACCAGCTTAAGAACCAGCACCTGATGTGGCGCGCCGGCTTCGGCCCCGCGGCAGGCCAGCTCGAGCAGCTTCGGGACATTACGCCCGCCCAGCTGTTCCAGGCGCTGCAAAAAGCATCAGCCAAGAAACCTGCTTATATCGATGTAGCCGACGACTACCTCAAGGGTCTGTATATGGGCGCCGAGGAACTCGGTCGCCAGGCAAAGAAAAAAGAGCTCGATGCCGACGAGAAGAAAATGGTGCGCAACAAGAACCGCGACAGCATCAAAAGCCTCAACCTAACGTGGCTCTACCAGATGATCGACAGCGACCAGCAGCTGCGCGAAAAAATGGCGTTCTTCTGGCACGGCCATTTTGCGTCGCGCAACGTCAACATCTTCTTCCAGCAGCAGCTCCTGGATGTCATCCGCGTCAACGCGCTGGGATCCTTCCGCGACCTGCTTCATGCCGTATCGAAATCGGCGTCCATGCTCAACTTCCTCAACGCCCAGCAGAATAAGAAAGATCATCCCAACGAGAACTTCGCGCGTGAGGTGATGGAGCTGTTCACTCTGGGCCGCGGCAACTACACCGAAACCGATATCAAGGAAGCTGCCCGTGCCTTCACCGGCTGGAGCTCAACGCTCCGCGGCGATTTCATTTTCCGCCGCTTCCAGCACGATACCGGCACCAAGACGGTCCTCGGCAAAACCGGGGGCTTCGAGGGCGAGGACGTGCTCAACATCCTTCTCGAGCAAAAGCAGACCGCGCGCTTCATCACCCAAAAGATCTACCGCGCCTTCGTCAATGAAACGATCGACAAAGAAAAAGTGGACTGGCTCGCCGGCCGCTTTTACCAGTCCGACTACAATATCGGCAAGCTCTTGGAAGACATCTTCACGGCTGATTGGTTTTACGATCAGAAGAATATCGGGGCCCGCATCAAATCGCCCATTGAGCTGGTTGCCGGCATGCAGCGCATGCTGCCGATGAAGCTCGAGAACGAAGAAGCACTTCTCCTCATCCAGCGCCTGCTCGGGCAGCTGCTTTTCTACCCGCCCAACGTGGCAGGATGGCCCGGCGGCAAAGCCTGGATCGACAGCTCGACCCTGATGGTCCGCATGCGCATTCCAAAGATGATCAACGACCAGGACGATTTCAATGTGCGGCCAAAAACGGATGACGACATGATGGGTGGCCTCACGGATTCCGGTATGGCCAATATCGACAAGGCGAAAGGCGGCTATGGACAGGCAGGCAGGCCCATCAACGCGCGGATCGAATGGTCGGCGTACACGAAGTTCTTCGAGAGCGTGCCGCGTGAAAGTCTCACGACATCACTCTCGTCTACGCTGCTGCAACTTCCGCTGAAGGTGCCGGCCGACCTCGTCAAAGCGTCGGCGGATGCCACCAGCCGCGAGAGCTTCGTCCGTTCCGTCACGCTCCAGATCATGAGTCTTCCGGAATACCAGATGTGCTGACCAACCGATCATCAATGCGGGCCGCGGCCCGATCAAAATACTTTTATGGTAATCAAACGCAGAGAATTCTTACAGGTCGGCTCGCTGGCCACCGCATCGCTGATGATGCCCAAATTTTTGAAGGCGTTCGAAGCCCCGCGCTTCGTTCCCCCGGGCAATAAGGTCGTCGTCATCCTCCAGCTCAGTGGCGGCAACGACGGTCTTAATACAGTCATTCCCGTTCGCAACGATATCTACTATCGGTCCCGGCCGAAGATCGGCATCGACCGGATGAAGTCTATCGGCCTGACGGACGAAGTGGGCCTCCACCCGGCACTGACATCGTTTGCAGACGCCTTTCATGACGGCTCGCTCGGCATCCTCAATAACGTAGGCTATCCAAACCCCGATCGATCGCATTTCCGCAGCATGGACATCTGGCACAGCGCCAGCAACAGCAACGAGTACGTCAACAGCGGCTGGCTGGGTCGCTATCTCGATGCCCAGTGCAACGGCTGCGGCATGCCCACCCAGGCCCTCGAGATCGACGACACGCTGAGCCTCGCGCTGAAGGGCGAGCAGATGAACGGCCTGGCGCTGAAAGACCCGAAGCGCCTCTTCGGCACCAGCAACGAGAAGTTCTTCAAGGACGTGTCGAAAAGCTACGGCAACGACCATCACCACGACGAGCAGCCGGTCGACTACCTCTATAAAACGATGTCGGAGACCCTGTCATCCGCTGATTATATCTTCAGGCAATCGCGCATCCATCCGTCTACAGGCAATTACCCGAATACCAACCTCGGCAAGGACCTCAAAACGATCGCATCGCTGATCTACTCGGAGATCAACACCAAGGTTTATTATGTATCTCTGGGCAGCTTCGACACGCATATCAACCAGGAGCTGCAGCAGGGACGCCTCTTCAAGGAAATGAATGATGCCGTCGGTGCATTTATGAAAGACCTCAAAGCCAACAATCGCTTCGATGATGTGCTCTTCTTTACCTTCTCCGAATTCGGCCGGCGCGTCTCACAGAATGCGAGCGGCGGAACGGACCACGGCACGGCCAACAATATGTTCCTCCTCGGTGGAGGACTGAAGCAAAAAGGCATCCTCAACTCCCTTCCCGATCTCAACGACCTCGACGAGGGCGACCTCAAGTACAAGGTGGATTTCAAGAATGTCTATGCCACCATCCTCAACAAATGGCTCGGCGCGGACGATCGGAAGATCCTCGGAAAGAAGTACGATCCGCTGACGTTCGTGTAGGCACAAACGTGAACCGTGACTGAATCGTGAATCCTGAATACTGGATTGCCTAGCGGACGGCACCCATCCAGCGGCGCAGCAGCGGCACGATGAAAAGCAGCACCACGCCAAGCGCCACAGAGCCAAGCCCGATCTTCAAAAGGATCGCCGCATAGTAGGGCAGCGATAGCACGGGGTTGTTCTGCACACCTTCCGGAACGCTCATCAGCGATCCGATCTTGCCGGCCAGGAACTCACCGATCGCGGAGGCAAGGAACCAGATGCCCATCATCAGCCCCACGATCTTTGCGGGCGACAGCTTCGTGATCATGGACAACCCGATCGGCGACAGGCACAGCTCCCCGCTGATGATAAAGAAATACCCGGCCGCAAAGGTCCACAGCGGGATGATCCCGTCTGCCGCATGGCTCCTGCACGCGAGGTAAAAGACACAGAACCCGATCCCCATCAGCACGAACGACAACCCGAACTTCAAGGGTGTCGACGGCTCTTTACCACGCTTGTTCAGCCACGGCCACAGCCACGCGAAAAACAGGCTGAGCACGATGACCCATCCGGGCGGCAGGAAATTATTGACGGAAAGCGCGGGCAGCTCCATGCCGAGAAAATTCATGTTCACGTTTCGCATCGCAAACAGGTTCAGCGAGCCGGAGTTCTGCTCATAGAAGGCCCAGAAAAAGGTCGAGAAAATAATGAGGGCCAGCGCGGCGTACAGCTTTTGCTTTTCCGCTTTTTCCAACCGGAAGGCGATGAAGAGGATATAGAAAACGGAAAGGATCCCAAGGCCGAACATGATATAATCCATGATGCCGTAGCGGTGAAAGAGAGCTACGATCACGGGGATCACCAGCAGGGTGCCCCCATAGATCGCCCATTCGGTTTTCAGCACGCCGCCGACGCGCCGCTGCAAGGCCGCGCTGTCGGGCGGCAAGCCTTTTTCTCCCATGGTGCGCACACCCGCCACGAACACCACCAGCCCAACGATCATGAACAAGCCGGCCAGGCCAAAGCCATAATGCCAGTTGATGCGTTGGCCGACATAACCGCAGAGCAGGCCGCCAAGGGCCGCGCCCAGGTTGATCCCCATATAAAAAAGCGAGAAGCCGCTGTCGCGCCGCGGGTCGTTTTCGGTATAGAGTGTTCCGACGAGGCTGGAGATATTCGGCTTGAAAAATCCGTTGCCGCAGATGATGAAGGCCATCCCATAGAAAAAGCTCCAGTCCTGCGGAATGGCTAAGACCAGGTGCCCGATGGACATCAGGATGCCTCCATAGAGAATGGACTTGCGGTACCCCAGGAAGCGGTCCGCCATGAACCCGCCGAAGAGCGGCATGGTATACACAAGCGCCGCGTAAGATCCGAGGATCGCATACCCTTTCGGCTCATCGAACTTCAGCTGCGTTACCATGTACGCAAGGAGCAGTGCCTTCATGCCATAGAAGGAGAAGCGCTCCCACATCTCGGTGAAGAACAGGAGGTATAGTTGCTTTGGCTGCCGTCTGTCGTCGACATGCCCGGGCTGGGCCGTGGTGGTATTGAATTCTTTCATGAGCGGTTTGAAAGATACAAAAAAAGGCGGCCGATGGCCGCCTTCAAAGAGGTAGAAAGATCCTACTTCACGCCGTGCATCATCTTTCGCAGCTTGCCGGAAAGAAGGAACAGGATGATCGCCGCCGCGCCGGAGAAGCCGACGAAGATCATGAAGTATGTATGAAGGTTATCGATCGTAATGCCGAGGAACACCGGGCGCGGTCCTTTTGATTCCGGATCAGGATACAGCGAGCTCATCGTACCCGCCAGCTTGTTGCCGGTGGCAATGGCCATGAACCAGATACCCATCATCAGCGAGGTAAAGCGGCCAGGCGTCAGCTTGTTGACCATCGACAGGCCGATCGGGCTGAGGAACAGCTCACCGACGGTGTGCAGGAAGTAAAGGCCGGTCAGCCACCAGATGCTCACCTTGACAGCGGGATCCCCCGTGGATCCGAACGCGATATACAGGAAGCCGAGCGCCAGCAAACCGAGGCCCATGGCCTGTTTCATTGGCGCGGGCGGCTCGATGCCGCGCTTGCCGAGTCGGCCCCAGAGGCCGGCAAAGATCGGCGCCAGCAGAACAATGAAGCCGGCATTAAAGCTCTGGAAATACGAGGCGGGCATCTCCCAGCCGAACACATGGCGGTCCGTCTGCTCCTTCGCGAAGAAGGTCAGCGAAGCGCCGGCCTGCTCGAAGCACATCCAGAAGAAGATCACGAACAGCATGATGATCACGATCACCCAGAGACGGTCTTTTTCCGTCTTGGTCAGCGAGCGGTCCGTCAAAATACCGAACGGAAGGACGAGTGTCATCGCATAGATGGCGGAACCCCAGACGTCCACATCGAGCGCAAAATGAAGCAGGCACCAGGCTGCAACGATGCTGCCGACGATCACCGCCATTTGCGTGGAGCTGAAGCCGGTCTTGCCGCTTTCGGAAACCGATGTATCCTTCGACTTGTTCGGCGCTACACCCAGCGGCTCGCCGCGGTGGGAAATCACGTATTTATCTTTTGTAAAATAGAAGATGACGAGAGAGATCAGCATACCGATACCAGCAGCGAGAAAGCCCCATTTGAAATCGACGTTCTCGCCGAGGTAGCCGCAGATGAGCGGCGCCACAAAAGCGCCCGCGTTGATACCCATGTAAAAGAGCGTATAGGCCGAGTCTTTCTTGGCGTTCGATGTTTCGGGATAGAGCTGGCCCACC
>JAQBNP010000069.1 GCA_028288515.1 Flaviaestuariibacter sp.
TCGCAGGCAGCGACGGGACCATCACCTTCAGCATCTTCGACAGAACGCCGATGATCCTTGAGGCCAAGGGAACACGGACCGAGATCGCTTTTGATCCGTTACCGCACGTGCAGCAGCCGATGATCGATGCGGTGGTCAGGTATTTCCGAGGCGAAGGGCCGAATCCCTGCCCGCTCGCCGAAGCCATTGAGACGATGGAATGGATGGACGCATTCACACAGCGGCGCAAGAGCGCATAAAAAAGCCCCGCCAGTTGGCAGGGCCTATGTTGGTTTCGGTTCTTTTTAGCGGAACGACGCGCGTGGGCCGCCCGTTACGAAGATAGCGTTCATCCGCGCAACTTGTCCCTGGCTGAACATATACATGCAACCATCGTAGGTATAGTCCATGTAATTCATCCACATTTCAGGAGGGGTGCCTGTGCAGGTGCTCAGGTGACCTGCCGGAGGGCAGCCGCCATTGGACGTGTTGTGTACAGGCGTGTCGTCAACAAGATCGGAACCACAGGTTGCATCACCCCAGATATGGCGCAGGTTCAGCCAGTGGCCGACTTCATGCGTCGCGGTACGACCGAGATCATAGTTGGCGATATATGTGCCGCCGGGGAATTTGGCGCGGCTTCCGAACGAGGAGTAGAGGATCACAACACCATCGGTAGCTGGTGCGCCACCGGGGAATTGAGCGTAGCCGAGAAGGCTGCGGCCCAGGTTGCAGCTCCACATATTGAGCATGGTCGTCGGGCTGGTTGGGTCGATGCCTCCCATTGCGCTTTTCTTGACGGCGTCATTGGTGCCCCAGCTTGTCTTGTTTGTTTTCTTGCGAACGATGCTGTTCAGGACGAACTTGATCGGCATAGAAGCTTTTACACCGGCGAAGTTGGACGGCACTTTCGTGTTGTCGGCATTCTTCATCTGGTAGTCCTCATTGAGCACAGTGATCTGAGAGGCGATCTGGCCATCGGAGATGTTTTCGGCAGCGGCGTTGTACACAACGTTCACGACGACGGGGATCTCCATGGTGTCGCCAACAAAGCGGCCCATTTCCGGAGAGGTCATCGCACGGCGGGTAAAGTTCTCAATGTCGTTCATGCGCTGACGGAGCGAAGGGTCGGCTTTCATTTGCTCTTCCAGTACTTCCATCGAGCCGCACTGGCGCACCGTGAGGTTGGTTGCTGTTTCTTCAGCGGCCGTGTCATTCCGGACGTCTTTTGTCTGGCACGCGAACAGGAACACCAAAGCAATCGGGGTTAAGGCGAATTTTTTCATGTGTGTTTTGAACGTTTAAAGATGAATTTTAAATATACGTTAACAAATCGCCGCTCCCCGCGTTTTTCTATTTATTTTTTTACTTATACGTGTTTTCATCAGTCCGGCCTCGTAAAAAGGACAAGCCGCCCCGTAAAAATACGGTCAACAACAAGCCGGGCGCGGGTTTCAGCCGTCCGGGGGTGGGGGGCGGTCAGCCGCATACGAATTCGGCAGTATCTTTCGCGCCCATGGCGCCCCGTTATACTTCCCGGTTGTGGACTCTTATATTCCTGTCCTCTGTCCTTCGCCTCGTCGTAGCCGGTCTGACGGAGCTCGGCAACGACGAGGTCTACTACTGGACGTACAGCCAGCACCTGCAATGGAACTATTTCGATCACCCCCCGCTTGTGGCGATCTGGATCCGCGCTTTCACAGCCAACCTGTCGCTGCAGGGCGCCGAGATCTTTGTCCGGTTGGGCAGCATCGTGAGTGCCGCGGCAGGTACCTGGCTCATCTTCCGCACTGCGGGCAGGCTGCACTCTGAAAAGGCCGGGTGGCTCGCCGCCTGCCTTTATACGACATCATTATATGCGAGCATCATCGCGGGGCTTTTCATCCTGCCAGATTCGCCGCAGATGGTCTTCTGGTGCTGGTCTCTGTACCTCATCGTCCGTCTCTGCGAGGCACCGCGCAGCTGGCTTCTGTGGCTGCTTTTCGGCCTGGCCGCCGGTCTCTGCATCATGAGCAAGGTGCACGGCATTTTTCTGTGGCTGGGACTGGGGCTTTTCATTCTGTTTCGCAGGCGCAACTGGTTCGCCCTGCCGCAGGTGTACGTGGCGGCCCTGCTGACGGCGGTTATTGCCAGCCCGATCCTGTTCTGGAATATGGCCAACGATTTTATCACGTACCGCTTCCACAGTCAGCGGGTGGAGGTGCATGGCTTCGGCCTGAATGGCGCAAGTTTCGCGCGCGAGGCGGGTGGTCAATTCTTTTACAACAACCCCGTGAACGTTGTGATCCTTGTGCTGGCGCTCGTCGCGTGGAAGCGGCGCCGTCTGGGTGTTGACAAAACAGCGCTTTCGGTTTTCGGCTTTATCGCGTTGCCCATGATCGCCCTTCTGATCGCGGTGTCGCTGTTCCGGACAACCTTTCCTCATTGGAGCGGCCCTGCTTATGTAGCCTTGTTGCCGCTTTGCGGTGTTTACCTTGCGTCGCGGAGTGAGCCGGTGTCGCGCCTGCTGCGGGCTTCGTTTGGCCTGACCGTGGGCGTTCTTCTCCTCGGCATTGCTGCCATTTACGGTTACCCCGGAACGCTGGGAAGCAAAAATGCAAAGACCTTGGGCCATGGTGATTTCACGCTCGACCTGCGCGGTTGGCGGGAAGCCGGGGTCGCTTTCGGGGCGATCCACCGGGCTGAATTTGCGGCAGGACGGATGCCTGCGAAGGCCGCCATCGTGTCCCAAAAGTGGTTCCCTGCCGCGCATCTCGATTATTATTTCTGCCGGCCCCTGGACATTCCACTGATCGGGTTGGGAAGCGAAACGGACCTTCACCAGTATGCGTGGAGCAATGGATGGCGCCTGCCTGCCGCGGGCATTGACAGCGCCTACGCGGTCGTGCCGTCGCACCTCGCCTATGACCCTCGGGAGACGTTCGGCGCGTATTACGAGCGGGTGGACTCAGTTGCCGCGATCCGCGAAAGCCGCGGCGGCAAACCAACGCGCACGTTCACGATATACGAGCTGCGCGGATGGCGCGGCCGGAACGTGCCCGTGCAACGCTGATCTCAGCGGGCGAACGTAAAAAATGCGTTGGCCGAATAATTCCAGAAAAAAACAAGTGCAACCGCAATGGCCTTGCTCAGGTAAAAGTTGACGCGCCGAAGGGCCAGCAGGTAGACGATGCCGGTGTTGAGGCCAAGGCCGACGAGGGCCACGAGGAAGAAGCGGGCGAGCTGAACGGGCACGTAGCCATTGCTCTGGAAGGTCCAGTAGCGATTGAGGACATAATTGAACACAACGGCTGCCGTGAATCCGATCGCGTTGGCCAGGTACTTATTGATCCGCAACGTTTCCTTGCACACATAGGTGAGGCCGAAATCGACGACCATGCCCAGGCTGCCGACGACGCCAAACTTGATGATGCGGAAAAGATCGAATTGG
>JAQBNP010000224.1 GCA_028288515.1 Flaviaestuariibacter sp.
AGATGCTGACCACCTGGCCCGGGGACTCTTTCGAGTAGATCGTGGCCATCAGGGTATAGTCGGGGCGAACGATGTCCGCAGGCTTGGCGTTCTTGAACAGCTGGTCCACGTACTGGCGGGCCGTTGTCGTATCGCCTTTCTCCAGGTAAGAATAGGCCATCATCCGGTACACACCGGGACCCGGGCGCTCTTCTTTCTGGGCAAGGATCCTGTTGCCGATCGAGATCGCCTCGTCATACTTCTTCTGGAGGTACAGCGATTGTGCGCGGAACACCTCGTTCTGAATGCTTGGGTCGGCGACGGCAACATATTTCTGGGCCCATTGGTCGGCCGCGGCAAAATTCTTATTGTAGAACAGCTCAACAACGTACGCACGCAGGAAGGCGGGACCGAACCGTGGGTCGGCAGCAATGGCCTTGTCGAGGTTCTCGGTCACGATCGACATGTTCTTCTGCGTTTCATAGATCCGCGCCATCTGGTAGTAGGCAAGAGCCGGGCTTCCATTGATCGCTTTGGTGTAGTTGGCAACGGCCTGGCCACCGTCATGTGCCAGGCGGTAGGCATTGCCGAGGTTGATATAGATGTCTGAATTCGTGGGCGCTGCCTGGGAGGCTGCGGTCAGCTTCGCGATCGCGTATGCCGCATCGCCGTTCTTTGCCTGCACGTTGGCGCGGCCGATGGCATTGAGCACATTGGGATCGTCGCCTTTCTTGCCACGGCTGAGGCTGATCGCCTGCTCGAAGTGCTGGCGCGCTTCGGCCGTCCGGTTTTCCTCAAGCTCAACCTGGCCCATTCCGACCATCAGCAAAGGCGCGTTGCCATTGCTGGACAGGCCCTTTTCGTAAAGACTACGCGCAGCCGGGAAATTATCCTGTGCCAGGTATGTCTGACCCAGCCAGTACATCGCATCGATATTATTGGGATTGGCAGCAAGTAGTTTTTCAAAAGTGGTCCGCGCGCTGGCATACCGCTCCGCATTCAAATGACCCACGCCTTCCTGGACGGACTGCGCGAATGCAGCGACGGAGAACAGCGCTGAGAAAAATAAAACAATCAGGGATTTCTTCATGACCTTTCCTTTTTGGATTTGTTGTTTATAGAGTTCAAAAACGATGCGTTAGTTTACTTACTACTTGTTAATTATTCCTCTGTTACCGTGGCGTTCCGGCTGCGAAAACTCATGATCGCCGGCATCAGGAACGCCCGGTTAAAAATAAGCTGTCCGCTTTGCGTGGTCAAAAAATTAGAAAACGCGTGACCAAGCCCGTTGTGCTTTTCCTTGAGAGTGTAAACCAAATCGCGTACCATCGGGTAGCGACGATAGTAGATATTGAACTGCGCCGGCGTCACGTACTTTCCCGGAACAAGCGGATGCTCGATGGACGCCACCCTGATCTTCTGCAGGTAGCTCAGCTGGCTGCTGTCCTGCCGGTTGCCTACCCAGCTCACCCCCACGAACCCGATCGCCTTCGGTGTACGGGAGACAAAGTCGATCACCCCGGCGCTGCTTTTGGCTGCCGAGACGTTCTCCCCCAGCCGCTCGCCGCGCAGGACCGAGTCCATCACGAAGCGCACTGTGCTCGTAGCGCTCAGGCCGTCGAAAACAGGCCTCAGGTCAGGGCGCGCCCGGCCCGTCAGGATATCGCGGATCTCCTGCATCGTGAAGAGAGTATCGGGTGATGACGGGTTGACGATCACCGCCACCGCGTCATACGCAACAACCATCCTGGAGGCATCGACCTTCATGCTGTCATTGAGAAAATCTTCCTCGTGTTTTGAAAAGCCGCGTGTGGCAACCACCACCCGGATCGAGTCCACCGCAAAATCGCGCAGGCAGTCGCCCTCCGGCTTGTAATGGGCAATGATATGCGTGCCCGGATGCAGGGCCTCAAAGACCTGGATCTCGGAATCCAGCACCGGCTTGAACGACTCGTCGGCGCTGATGTGGATCGTGCCGCTGTCGCGGGTATCTGCGGGACCGTCCTCACGGTCTCCACAGCCGGCGGCCAGCAGCCCGGACACCAGCAGGAGTCGATGGAAGAAGGCGGGCAACAGTCTCTTCATGAGCGGAAATAATTCTTCTTATAGCCCCGGTAAACGCGCCACAATCCATACAGCAGGCAAAGGGCGCCGAGGAAATAATCGCGGTCGGATGGCTCCATGCCCATGAAGCTGAGACCGAACCGGCGATAGGTGAGGAAATACACACCAAGCCCGCAAAACAGGATGCCCATCACCAGGTCGGTGATGGAACGCATGCGCGTCAGCTGCTTTCGTTTGGTCTGTTCATACTCTTCGATCGTATCCTTGGACATGGCTGGCAATTTACGAAAGTTCCTGCATCGTTGTTTCAAAAGAGGTGCCGTTCACTGCTCAACCGCAGTGAATGTGACGGGCTGCGTAAACCCGGTTGCCACGGGCTGACCATTCTGGATCGCCGGCCTCCACTTCGGCATTTTCCGGAGAACACGGATCACCTCGTTGTCGAAGGAGCGGCCACCGGACTGTACCACCTGGAAGTTCGTGACGCTCCCATCCGTTCCAACCCAGAACCGAACCGCAACAGACCTGCGCTCGCCAGCGTCCAGGTTGTCGGGCACCTGGAGATAGCGGTTGAGGAAGGCCGCCCAGGCCGCCTTGCCGCCCGGGAACTCCGGCTCTTTCTCGATCGGAACAAAGGCAGGCTTCGGCTCAGGATCGGGCTCGGGCGCCGGCGCAACCACAGGACCCGTACCTGGCGGAACCGCGGCAATGCCCGCATCACCGATGCCGGGGTCTGTCACAACGGAGATCGCTTTGCCGTCCAGCGCACTGGCATCGGGCACGGTGGTCGCCGTGTTGTCGGGTCGGATCTCGATGGATGTCGAC
>JAQBNP010000170.1 GCA_028288515.1 Flaviaestuariibacter sp.
TACGAGATCGGTGTGCACATCGCCGACGTCAGCCATTATGTTGAGCCCGATACCGCCCTCGACGCTGTCGCTTACCAGAAGGCAACGTCGGTTTACCTGCCCGACCGGGTCAGCCCGATGTTGCCGGAACATATTTCAAACGTGCTTTGCTCGCTCCGTCCGCACGAGGACAAGCTGACCTTTTCCGCCGTCTTCCAGATGACGCCGAAAGGCCAGGTGAAGGAGTATTGGCTGGGCCGCACCATTATTCACTCAGACAATCGCTTCACATACGAGGACGTCCAGGAGATCATCGAAACGAATGAAGGACAGTACCTCGACGAGATCCTGCTGCTGAACAGCATTGCCCAGCGGCTGCGCCGGAAGCGCTTCGATGCGGGGGCGATCAATTTCACCTCGCAGGAAGTTCGCTTCAAGCTCGATGAGAAAGGCAAGCCGATCGGCATTGTCGTGAAGGAAAGCAAGGAAGCGCACCAGCTGATCGAAGAGTTCATGCTGCTGGCCAATAAGTACGTAGCCGAGAATGTATCGCGCATCAAGATCAATAAGAAGCCCGTACCGTTCCCGTACCGCGTGCATGACCTGCCGAGCGAAGAGAAGCTGTTGCCCTTCATTGCATTTGCACGGAAGTTTGGTCACAAGTTCGATACGTCGGCGCCCGACAAGATCGCCGAATCCTTCAACCAGATGCTACAGGATGCACATGGAAAGCCCGAGCAGCATGTTCTCGAGCAACTTGGCATCCGCACGATGGCGAAGGCGGCTTACACCACCGAGAACATCGGGCACTACGGCCTTGGTTTCGAAAATTATTGCCATTTCACATCGCCGATCCGCCGCTATCCCGACGTGATGGTTCACCGCGTGCTGCAGCAGATCCTCAATGACGATATCCGCATTGACAAGAAGATGGTGGAGAAGTGCCGCCTTTGCAGCGAGCGCGAGCGGGCAGCGATGGAAGCCGAGCGTGCAGGCAACAAATACAAGCAGGTGGAGTTCATGCGCGACTATCTCGGCGAGGACTTCGACGGCGTCATCAGCGGCGTGTCGGCCTTCGGCTTCTGGGTAGAAACAGTGGAGCACAAATGCGAGGGAATGGTCAGCATCGCAAGCCTGTCTGACTATGATGAATTCCGCCTCGTGCAGGAAGATTATATGCTCGTGGGCGCGCGGAGCGGCCGCAAGTTCCGCATGGGCGACAAGGTTCGGATCAAGGTGATCGCGGCGAATCTCGAAAAGCGACAGCTTGATTACGAATGGCTTCTGCAGCCAGGAGGTGAAGAGCCTGCCCCAGAAAAAGGGGAGGACCAGCGCCAGCGGACAAAGTCAAAGCGACGCAAGAAGAAAGGAGAGGGGGATATCTAAGACAACTGGACGAATCTTCATAAGAAGGCCCGGCATACCTGCCGGGCCTTTGCGTACACGCAGATCCACGGGGGTCGAACCCCTGAGGACGCGCGCGCCGGCTGTATGCGCATCATTTACGGATCGTTTCGCTGCCGCGTGTTATTTTCGGGCCTGAACAAGCGCCATGCAATCTTTCGAATCTTTATCGCAGCAATTCGCGGAACGTTTTTCGGTAGACCATTTCCCGGCAACACCGCCCACATTGTACGATCCCAACCGGTATTTCCTTCAGCTTGGCGGCAAGCGCGTGCGCCCTGTTCTGTGCCTGATGGGCAATGAGCTGTTCGATGACATCAATCCCGACAGCTGGGAAGTGGCAACGGCGATCGAGCTCTTTCACAATTTCACCCTGATCCACGACGACATCATGGACGCTGCTCCTCTCCGTCGCGGTATGCCAACGGTTCACGAAAAATTCGGGGCCAGCACAGCGCTTCTTGCCGGCGACGTCATGCTCGTGGCGGCATACGAATCCCTGAACAGGACTTCCGGTCGCTACGTACACTTCGTCAATAACCTTTTCAATAAGACCGCAAGAGAAGTCTGCGAAGGCCAGCAGCTTGACATGGATTTCGAGAAGCAGTCCTCTGTCAGCTTCGAAGCGTACCTGCAGATGATCAACCTGAAAACGTCGGTGCTGCTGGCGGCAAGCCTCAGGATGGGCGCGCTTCTCGGCGGCGCGGGCGAGCGAAACCAGAACCTCCTGTATGAGTTCGGCCGCAAGCTGGGACTTGCCTTCCAGGTGCAGGACGATTATCTCGATGCCTTCGGCGACCCTGAGAAATTTGGCAAACAGGTGGGCGGTGATATCAAGGCAAACAAAAAAACCTTTCTCCTCATCCATGCCCTCGAAGCCGCCACCGGGGGCGCGGCATCCGAGCTGCGCCAACTGCTGGACAACGATGCTCCGGACAAGGTTGCGCGCGTGACCGACATCTACCGCGCCTGCGGTGTCGACGCCTGGGCTCGCGAGCTGAAGGAGACCTATTACAACCAGGCCCTTGGCCACCTCGATGATGTCGCGGTGCTGTCTGCTCGCAAGGCGCCACTGAAGGAGCTGGCTGCCTTCCTGGTGCAGCGCGACTATTGATCTTCGCATACTTCATTTTATCGTTATTTTACCGCATCAAAACTGACGACGCATGGCCAACCAGTTGTTTCGCAAAAAGCAGATCGACGTTATCCTGAGAGAAGCCCAGCAGGGCCTGAGCGATGCCGAGGGGCACAGCACCGGCCTGCGGCGCGTGCTCGGTGTGCGTGACCTGACTGCCATGGGTATTGCTGCGGTGATCGGCGCCGGTATCTTCAGCAGCATTGGGAAGGCCAGCTACGAAGGGGGCCCGGGGGTCATCTACCTCTACATCTTTACTGCCATCGCCTGCGGGTTTGCGGCCCTTTGCTACGCGGAATTTGCCTCCACCGTGCCGGTTTCGGGCAGCGCCTACACGTATTCGTATGTGGCCTTCGGCGAGATCTTCGCCTGGATCATCGGGTGGGACCTGCTCATGGAATATGCGATCGGCAATATCGCCGTGGCGATCTCCTGGAGCGACTATTTCACGGGCCTTCTCGACAAGGCAGGCCTGCACATTCCACGATGGCTGACGATGGATTACACGACAGCGCACCGCGGTTTTCTTGATGTTGCCAATGCCGCTGATCCTGCTATTGCCGAACGCGCAGCCGCGTGGACGACGGCCCCGCAGATCGGTGGCCTTCACCTCATCTTCGACCTGCCGGCTTTGCTGATCGTTGCCCTGATCACGTCCATTGTTTTTGTGGGAATCAAAGAATCGAGGGCCGCGAGCAATGTGATGGTGATCGTGAAGCTGATCGTGATCTTCCTGGTCATCGTGCTGGGCGCTTACTACGTACACCCCGATAACTGGTCGCCTTTTACACCGAACGGAATTTCCGGGGTGCTCAAAGGCGTGTCGGCCGTATTCTTTGCCTATATCGGGTTCGACGCCATCTCCACCACGGCCGAAGAGTGCAAGAATCCCCAGCGCGACCTGCCCCGGGGCATGATCTATTCGCTGATCATCTGTACCGTGCTGTATGTGCTGCTCGCCCTGGTGCTCACCGGCATGGTACCCTATACCATGCTCAATGTAGGCGATCCGCTGGCCCTTGTCTTCCAGGCACGCGGTCTTACCTGGATCTCTGGCATCGTGGCTGTCAGCGCCATCATAGCCACCGCGTCGGTGCTGCTGGTGTTCCAGCTCGGGCAGCCACGCATCTGGATGGCCATGAGCCGCGACGGACTGCTGCCAAAGATCTTCTCGCGCCTGCATCCGAAATACAAGACGCCTGCCTTTTCGACCATCGTCACCGGACTGTTCGTGGCGATCCCGGCCATGTTCCTGAACCTCGACGTGGTACTGGCCCTGACCTCCATCGGTACCCTATTCGCCTTTGTTCTGGTGTGCGCCGGCGTGCTGGTATTGCAGCGGCAGAAGAACAAGCCAGAGTCGAAATTCAGGGTCCCGCATATCAGTGGGCGATATATTGTGCCGGTGCTTTTTCTCGCTTCTTTGGTGCTGGTGTATATGGGAGATGCGGGCTTTGCGTCGCGGCAGACCAATATCCGGCCACTCGCGGAAGAAGGCAAGACGCCCTATATCGAGATCATCAACAACTCGGGGTACGCCATCGATTCGGTAACCGCGGTCGCCCACTACAGGAAGGCGGATGGCAGCAATGCCGTTCTTCCCATCAATGCTCATTCACTTTCAGTAAATGATACGGTGACGGTTCAATCGAATGCCTTTGCCGGCGCGACGCGTATCACCATTGAGGACAAGAAGGTCGTATCCAACGCGTTTGCCAGCGCGGGGCCGGGACTTCGTTATTTCAAAAGCCTTTTCTCGGCGGAGAAATTCCCAATGGCCTTGTTCTGGATCATTGTGCTGGTCATCGCCGTGCTCACGTGGGTGTACCGCCTTTCCCTGATCCCCGTGCTGGGCTTCACCAGCTGCTTTTACCTGATGGCCCAGGAGCACCACAGCAACTGGCTGCGGTTCCTGATCTGGCTGGCCATCGGCCTCGTGATCTATTTTACCTACGGCTATCGCAACAGCCGGCTCAACAAGGAAACGATCGCGGGCGCGGGCGGGCCGCTCTGACGGCAAGCCGCTCTTGGCTTACCTTTGCACCTTAGCGAAACCGATTATGAAGTTCCAGGTAGGCGATAAGGTGGTGGTGAATCATTCCAACGAAGAAGGGGAGATCATCGAGATCATGAACGACAAGATGGTGATGGTCGAAGTGCGCGGCGTGAAGTTCCCGGCATATATCGACCAGCTGGACTTTCCGTATTTCAAGCGTTTCACAGAAAAGAAATTGTTTCCGCCCAAGAAGGAAAAGAAGTATGTCGAAGACATGCGGAAGGACAAGGCGCCGAAGCAGAAGGTCGTCGATGGCGTCTGGCTTTCCTTTCTGCCGAAATTCGATACCGATGAATTCGGCGACGACTTCGTGGACCTGCTCAAGCTGCACCTCATTAACAGGACAGAACAACCGTATACTTATCACTACAGGCAGGGCTTTTTCGGCCAGACGGATTTCGAGCTGAAGGGACAGATCCACCCGTTCGAGGACATCTACCTGCACGATATCGACTTTGGCGCGATGAGCGACAGCCCCGTTTTCGGGTTTGAATTTTCGCTTCTGAAGCCCGAAAAAGGCATGGCTGATTATGTTGAAGCAACGGTGAAGCTTAAGCCCAGGCAGGTGTTCGACCGCATCGAGCAACTCAAAGAAAAAGGCGAAGCAACATTCACATACAAGTTGTTTGAGGACTACCCCCTCGCTCCGAAAGAGGAAGCGCCCGACCGCGGCTGGTTATCCGGACGGAACAGCGCCACCATCTATGACGCGAAGGATGCGCGCCGCCATCTGCAGCCCGCCCGCACGGTCGTCGACCTGCATATCGACAAGCTGATTGACAATTGGGAAGGCATGACGAACACCGCCATCGTCGGCATCCAGCTCCGCGAATTTGAAAAATGGTACGACCTCGCCATTGCCCACAGGCAGCCAAGCCTGACGGTCATCCACGGTATCGGCAAGGGTCGCCTGCGCGATGAGATCCACTCCCTGCTTCGTCATAAGAAAGAGGTGAAATCCTTCATCAACCAGTACCATCCGAATTTTGGGTGGGGGGCAACGGAGATCATGTTCCAGTATAAGTAGGCAGCAGCCAGGAGCCGGGACCCAACATCCAGAATCCAGCATTCTTTTTGCCTTTTTAATTTTGACTTCTGTCCCTGGCTTTCGACATCTCACTGGCTCGGTGCGTGAAAGCAGCCGTACCTTTGCTTCACTGCAAGCTGCGCTATCGACTCCCGCGAGGGGGTAGGAAAGTCCGGACAGCGTAGAGCGACACCTCCAGCTAACGGCTGGACTTTCCCGTAAGGGGAACGAGAAAGTGCCACAGAAAATGACCGCCCGCCTGAGCCCCGGCGAAGGAGGGTAAGGGTGAAAACGTGGGGTAAGAGCCCACGGCTGCGACCGGAGACGGTCGCAGGGGGTAAACCTGGTGTGCTGAAATGCCATGTATAGGATCGTTCGAAGGCGGCTCGCCTGAGATCCAGGGTAGGCAGATACAGGCAGCCAGCAATGGCTGTCGCAGATAAATGATAGCGGCCCGCTTCGGCGGGGCACAGAATCCGGCTTACAGGCTTGCAGTATTTTTAGAACCCAGAATCCGATCGCCTTGATCCCTGATGAGCGGGTACGATCCTGCTTTTTGTCTCTTAAATTCGATTCACTTTGGCTGCTGGCTTTTCAAATCTTCACATTGTATCCCCGTTCCTCCATGCCCACAAAACCACACCTCGTTGTTCTTACCGGCGCCGGCATCTCGGCTGAAAGCGGCCTCCAGACCTTCCGCGACGCCGATGGCCTGTGGGAAGGCCATGCCATCGAAGACGTTGCCACGCCAGCCGCCTGGGCGCGGAACCCGGCTCTGGTCCTCCAGTTTTATAATCACCGGCGCGCCGGCGTCCTCGCCGCGGAACCCAACGCCGCTCACCGCGGCCTCGCGCAACTCGAGGCACACTACCGCGTCAGCATCATCACACAAAATATCGATGACCTCCACGAACGCGCAGGCTCCACTCGTGTCCTTCACCTGCATGGTGAGATCGGCAAGATGCGCAGTGAGCAAACCGAATCGCTCATTTACCCGATCTCCGGCGATATCAATCTGGGAGACCTTGCAGAAGACGGCGCACAGCTCCGCCCGCACATCGTTTGGTTTGGTGAGCCGGTTCCGCTGATCGAAGACGCGGCAAGAATGGTGCAGGATGCCGATCTTTTCGTGGTTGTCGGAACTTCCCTGGTCGTCTATCCCGCGGCGGGTCTTGTCGACATCGCGCCTCGCCAGGCGCCCCGTTTTATCGTCGACAAGAAGATTCCGTATTCCGCCGCGCTCCAGGGCGTTACGGCTATCGAGAAGCCGGCTTCGGAAGGAGTTGCCGCGCTCGTCCAGCTGCTCACGTCATCAAGATAGAACGCTGAAAGCTCCTAGCGGCCTGGCTCGCCGCCGTCTGCGCCATAAAAGACCACCCAGGCCGCAAAGTCGTTTGAGAATTGTTCGAAGTGGTGCTTCATGCCCGCGGGCACAAACAAAAGGTCACCCTTATTGCAGCTCAGTCGCTCTCCATCACGGTTGAACATGGCATGGCCCGATGCGACAATATAGAGCTCGTCCTGGCGGTGGGGCTGTTGTGTATCGGCGCGCTGGGGTGCAAAGAATTCAACGGTCATCGTTCCGTGTTGGAGGAGGAGCGTGAAAGGGTGGGTCGTTTCCCGGGCGAGCTGTGCTTTAGCATCTGCAAGCGAGACACGGTATCTCATGAGCTGGGTTTGACTGTTTCATTGAACCGGACCCCATGCTGGTCGAGCTCCGCGAGCACGGGCCCGTATATCTCCGGCGAGAGAGGGATCTGCAAGCCCCTGAGACCGATGGTCCCGTTAAGGATCTGACGTGCGGCGATCCCGAGGGGGAGGCCAACCGTCCTGGCCATCGCCGTATGGTGATCGTCCCGCCCTTCGAGGGTGAAGCTGCTTTCGGCGTGGTACCGCTTTCCGTCGAGCTCGTAGCCCACCTGGTGCAGCATCACGACGAGGTCTTTTTCGCCCGGGAGAAGCGCCAGCTTTTTCTCCAGCGCGAACTGCAACACGTCGGCAGCGCTGCAAAACCCGCGGTCGATCGTCGTTTCGTCGTCGTCCATACCAAGAAAATACAGTTGCTGGAGCGTGAGCTTCGATTCATGCATCTGGGCTGCCACCGTTGAGGCAGCGGAGGTCTTGAGCTCCTCCAGGTCGACATCCTGAAGATCGCCGCCCGGATTCACCATCATGAATTGCTCGACCCGTTCTTCGCTTTCCTGCGACACTTCGTCCTGCAGCTCGACGAGGTTCACGAGGTCCTCGAGGATCTTGCGGCTGTGCTGCAGTTGCGCGGTCATTTTTTGCTGGAGCCATTCGGTGAAGCCGGTCTTTTCGAAATGCTCACGGAAGAAGTCGCGGAGCGATTTTCCGTTGGTCTGGTAAGCTGGTGTTTCGTCCGTCAGGCCCAGGTCGACGATGTTTTTCCAGCCATAGATGAAATCGGGATAGCGAAGTGTTGTGCGAATAAAGTCGGGGCAGTCGTCGAGCTCGTAGAGAGTTGCGTATCCGAGCGAATCGCGGTTGGGGTACCAGCAAAGGGGGTCAAGGGGCGGCACGGAAAGAAACCGCTTTTCGGCAAAGAGCGCCGGGTAATCGAGGCGTTTTTCGATCCCGTCCTGGCGAAAGATGGCGCCGGCCTTTCCTGCCAGCACCACGTTGCGGGGGTTCCAGCTGATCTTGTAGCGCCAGGGGTTGTCGTCGTTGGCCGGAGCTACCAGGCCGCCGCAGTGGGAGAGGAAAGAAGTGATAGCGCCACCGCGCTGCCGGATCGCGTCGATCATTTTTTTGGCGCTCATATGGTCGATGCCGGGGTCGAGGCCCATCTCGCAGAGGAAGAGCACGCCCGCTTCTTCGATGGCAGGGGCAAGCGCGCGCATGGCATCGTCCACGTACGACGCGGTGAGCAAGTGCTTGCGGTGGGTGACGCAGTCCTGCGCCACCAGAGTATGCAGCGCGGGCGGCAGGAGCGAGATGACAATGTCTGCGTTACCGATATGACGGCGGCGCAGGGCGGCGTCCGTAATATCGAATGAGTCGGCGATGCCTCCCAGCGCGTTACCGATCTTGGAGGCAGCCAGCTCGAGGTTGGCGTCAACGACCGTCACGATCCAGTTCTCAGCGAGAGCATGTCCAAGCAGGTAATCGATCAACACCGTGGCGGACTTTCCCGCGCCAAACAAAAGGATCTTCTTCATGTCCGTCAATATGGGAGTGAAAATAAAAATTTACCCCGACTGTGAATCCGAAAATTCACCGCCGGGGTAAGTCTTTTTCTTTTGGAAGGCCGTTACACCTGGCTCGCAGGCACGATGCTTTCTTTCGATTCGATGCCCGTGATGCGATACTTCACCTTGACACCGCGGCGCGAAGGCGGCACAACAAGGATCTTCGTGCTTTGCGGCGCAACGGAATAAACGCTGTATTCTTCGCTGCGGATCACCTCGCCATTCGGCTTGAGAAAGGTGACCTGCACATTTACCTTGTCAAGCACCTGCTTCGAGTCGTTGTGGACATTCAGCTGCAGGTCGTCGACCCCGCCAAAGATGCCCACCTTGTACTTGTTATTTGACACGGACACGCTGTGACGGATCTCGGCGGGCGTCAATTTTTTTGCTTGCTTTTTTTCATCTTTTGCGGGTGCCTCAATGGTCGAAATTGCGTTCTGGTAGGTGCGGTCGGCGGGCTTTTGCGGCGTGCTTCCCTCGGGGAGCGACTGGATCGGCATGATGGCCGAGCCCGCCTGTGTCAGCGGTGCAACCGAATCGTCTTCGATCAGCTGCTTCACGGTAAATGCACCGAACATAAGGAGACCCATGAGCCCCATGATCCAATGGCCGCTGCGGCGCGAGATGCGTGGCTCGAATTGAAATTTGCGGTCCACCGTTTTTTCCTCCGTGCGATCGGGGAACGCGGGCAGGGCGGCTTCGCGACGTGCTTCCGGCTGCGGCTCGCGCGAGGAGCAGGCAGCGGGGTCTGACACCGCCGTGCGACGCTCTTGTCCATAACGCGACGTTCCCTGTGGCAGCGTCACGAAGACCTGTGAAGGGGCGGGGTTTGACGGCTGCCGGTGGGTTGTGCGCTTGATGCCTTTATGGGGCGCCTTGTTCACAAATGGGCGCAGTTCCTCGAACTCCGTTGCATAGTCCCAGTGCGCGCTCACGCCCTCGATCCAGATCAGGTCCAGGTTGCCAAGCGACAGCGCCTTCAGCTCGTCTAATGTGTAAGGTCCGCTTTCGTGATTCTCACGAAGCAAAAGGTAAGTATTCATGTTTTTCCGGTTAGCGTCCGTGGTAAGTAAAGAAAATGGTGTGCCTGTTTTTTTGGGGAACAAATCCGCCCCAAAAAACATTAACAGGCCCTTGTGGATAAATAGGTCGCGAGCAGTGGAAATCAGCCCCGTTTTATGCGGTTTTTAGGCTTAAAAAAGGTAGATTTGCCGACCTCCGAAATGAGGCTAAATACGCTGAAAGAATGGAAGAAACTTTATTGCCACAAGAAACGAACGATTTCAACCGGATCATCCCAGTAAACATCGAGGAGCAGATGAAAACGGCCTATATCGACTACTCCATGTCGGTGATCGTAGGCCGCGCCCTGCCGGATGTGCGGGATGGACTCAAGCCGGTCCATCGCCGGATCCTTTACGCGATGAACGAGCTCGGCATGGGCTTTAACCGGCCCTATAAAAAATCTGCCCGTATCGTGGGTGAGGTTTTGGGTAAATACCACCCGCATGGCGACTCATCCGTTTACGACGCGATGGTGCGCATGGCGCAGGAGTGGAGCATGCGCTACATGATGATCGACGGCCAGGGTAACTACGGCAGCCAGGATGGCGACGGACCCGCGGCAATGAGGTATACCGAAGCGCGGATGCACCGCATCGCGGAAAACATGCTGCAGGACATCGACAAGGAAACGGTCGATTTCCAATTCAACTTCGACGACTCCCTGCAGGAGCCAACGGTTCTCCCCACACGCATTCCTCAATTGCTGCTGAATGGCTCGAGCGGTATTGCGGTGGGCATGGCGACCAACATGATGCCCCACAACCTCACCGAGGTGATCGACGGCTGCGTTGCCTATATCGACAACCGCGACATCACGATCGACGAGCTGATGGAGCACGTCAAGGCGCCCGATTTCCCGACGGGGGGCCTGATCTACGGCATGGAAGGGGTGAAGGCAGGCTTTCACTTCGGACGGGGCCGTGTGGTGCTGCGGGGCCGTCTCCATGTGGAGACCAAGGCCAGCGGCCGCGAGACGATCATCATCACCGAGGTACCGTACCAGGTCAACCGTGATTCGCTTTGCGACCGCATCGGCCAGCTGGTCAATGACAAGACCCTGGAAGGCATCAGCCATATCAACAACGAATCGAACCAGAAAGAAGGCACGCGGATCGTGATCGACCTCAAGCGCGACGCCGTGGCCAACGTGGTCATCAACCACCTTTACAAATACACGGAGCTCCAAACCAGCTATGGTATCAACAACGTAGCGATCGTTCGCGGTCGCCCGAAGATCCTCAACCTGAAGGACATGATCGTCGAGTTCATCGACTTCCGCCACGAGGTGGTCGTTCGCAGAACCAAATTCGAGCTGCGCGAGGCCCGCAAGAAGGCCCATATCCTCCAGGGTTATCTCATCGCGCTCGATCATCTCGATGAGGTGATCGCGCTGATCCGTGCGTCCGCAACGCCCGATATCGCCCGCGAAAGCCTTGTCAATGCTGGCTGGGGACTCGACGAGCTCCAGGCCAAAGCGATCCTCGAGTTGCGCCTGCAGCGCCTGACCGGCATGGAGCGGGACAAGATCAAGGCCGAGTATGACGAGCTGATGAAGCTGATCACCTACCTCGAAGAGGTGCTGTCCGACGAAGGCCTGCGTTTCCGCATCATCAAGGAGGAGCTCGCCGAGGTCAGGGATAAATTCGGTGATGCGCGAAAAAGCGAGATCACGTTCCTTGACAATGAAATGAACATCAAGGACCTTATCAAAGAGGAAGACGTGGTGATCACCATTTCGCACCTGGGCTATATCAAGCGCACGTCGGCAACGGAGTTCCGCGCACAGAAGCGGGGTGGACGCGGCGCGATGGGTGGCAAAACCCGCGACGAAGACTTTATCGAGCACCTGTTCGTGGCGTCGACGCACCATACCATGCTTTTCTTTACGGAGAAGGGTCGCTGCTACTGGCTCAATGTTTACCAGATCCCGGAAGGGGAGAAGAACAGCCGGGAGCGTGCCATTCAGAACCTCCTGCAGATCGCCACAGACGATAAGATCCGCGCGATCATCGACATCAAAGACCTCCAGGATGCCGATTTCGTCAGCTCTCATTATATTGTGCTTTGCACGAAACAGGGCGTGATCAAAAAGACGGCGTTGCTGGATTTCAGCCGTCCGCGCCAGACAGGTGTCAATGCCATTACGATCGTCGAAGGCGACCAGCTCCTGGAAGCAAAGCTGACGGATGGCAAGTGCGACATCATGATGGCCGTGAAAAGTGGCCGCGCGATCCGCTTCCCCGAAGGGAAAGTACGCCCGACAGGCCGTGGCGCGATCGGCGTTACCGGCATCGAGGTGGACGACGCCACGGACGAAGTGGTGGGAATGGTCTGCGTCAACCCGGGCACACCGGAGCGAACGGTCCTCGTCGTGAGTGAAAAAGGGTATGGCAAGCGCACGCCGGCCGAAGAATACAGGATCACGAACCGAGGTGGGAAAGGAGTGAAGACGATCTCCGTGACGGATAAGACGGGCAGCCTGATCGGCATCCTGGACGTAGCCGAGTCCGAAGACCTGATCATCACGTGCCGCAGCGGCCTGACGATCCGCACGAAGGTCGTCGACATCCGGGAGCTTGGACGCGCCACGCAGGGTGTGAAACTGATCCGGATCGACGAGCGCGACTCGATCGCCGCCATCACCCGGATCGATGTGCAGGACGAGGATGAGGTACTGGATGAGACGATCGTTGACGATGTCAATGCCCAGATTGCTCCGGCAGATGGCATCGATACAACGAATCCGGAAGAAGGTGCATCTGATGAAGAGACAACGATTCCCTCATAAATTCTAACAAAACAGAAATCACAATGCGAAAACTCATTTTATCCGCATTCCTTTTGGCAGCTGGTACGATCACGTTTGCCCAAAAGCTGGATGACGTCCAGGAAAAGATCAAAAAAGGTAAATGGTCTGAGGCCAGGGAGAAGCTGGATAAAGCGGATGCGAAGACACAGGCAACCTCCGAGTTCCTGTATTATAAAGCCCAGGTGTATTCTGCGCTGGCCAAAGAGTCGAACGACTCATCTCTCCAGGCAGCAGCCCTGCAGGCGGCCCAGCAGTACTATACGATGGAGTCGGCCGGCGGCTCCAAGTCGATGCTGATGGCGATCATGGACAACCACAGGGCGGCCATCCAGGTGCACGACACGTATTACCTCGCGGGCATCAAGGACCTGCAAAGCCAGAGATGGCAGAGCGCCTATAACAACCTTACGGGGAGCATTGCCGCTTACGACCTTCTTTACAAGAACAAGGTCGTTGCATCGCCCCTGGATACGACCTCGGTTCTGTATGCGGGTTATGCCGCCG
>JAQBNP010000199.1 GCA_028288515.1 Flaviaestuariibacter sp.
GGACATCCACGGGGAGAACTCTTTCAAAAGCAAGAGCTATGCGAGCGCCGCCTTCACGCTCGAAAAGCTTGCTACCGAAGTGTCGACCATGGCGCGCAGCAGCATCAGCGGCCTTCGTGGCGTCGGCAGCAGCGTAGCGGGCAAGGTCATCGAGCTTCTCGACACCGGCTCACTCGCCGCGCTCCACGAGCTGATCGCCCAAACACCGCCGGGGGTTCTGCAAATGATGGCGATCAAAGGACTCGGTCCCAAGAAGATCCACACGCTCTGGAAAGAGCTCCACATCGACACGATCGAAGAGCTCACCGAGGCCTGCCAGGAAGGACGCATTGCCGCGACAAAAGGCTTTGGCGAAAAGACGCAGGAAAAGATCCTCGAGGCGATCCACTTCAACCGCCAGAACGCAGGCAAGTTTCTCTATGCTCAGGCCGAACCCTTCGCCTTCGCCCTGACAGAAAAGCTCCAGGCAGCATTTCCCTCTGCAACCGTCGCGCTGACAGGCTCTTTCCGACGCCAGTGCGAAGTGATCGATGAGCTCGAATGGGTGGCCTCCATCACCACGGCCGAAGCGGAGAGCTTCTTTGCCAATGGCTCGGTAACGCCCGTCTCCTCATCGCCGACACAGGTCGAGTACCAGACCGGCGACGGGCTTCTGCTCCGCCTCCACCTCTGCAGCCCTGCAGACTTCGGCACAAGTCTCTTCCGCACGACTGCAAGCCCCGAATTCCTGCAGGCTTGGACCGCCGCCGGACACAAGGCAATGGGTGCAAGCGAGGACGCGATCTTTACCAGCGCAGGCCTGCCTGTGATCCCGGCCGCACAACGCGAAACGGCAGCTATCATCGGTCGCGCAGCCACAACCGGGCTTCCCCACCCGATCCAGGAAAGCGATATTCGCGGTCTTATACATTCACACAGCACCTGGAGCGACGGCGCCTACTCACTGGCGGACATGGCGCGGGAGCTCATCGCGCGTGGCTTTGAATACCTGGTCATTTCGGATCATTCCAAAGCCGCTTACTATGCCAATGGGCTCGATGAAACACGTATCCGCCAGCAACACGCCGAGATCGATGAGCTGAATACAACCCTCGCACCCTTCCGCATTTTCAAGAGCATCGAATGCGATATCCTCTCCGACGGAACCATGGACTATTCCAACGAGGTCCTCGCTTCATTCGATCTCGTCATCGCATCCATCCACAGCAACCTCGACATGCCCGAAGAGAAAGCAATGATGCGTCTTCTGGGCGCGATCAACAATCCATACGTGACCATCATGGGCCACCTCACCGGGCGGCTTCTGACCCGCCGCCGTGGATACCCGGTAGACCATAAAGCGATCATCGACGCCTGCGCCGAACGCGGCATCGTGATCGAGATCAATGCGAGTCCGAACCGCCTCGATATGGACTGGCGGTGGATCGACTATGCGCTGGAGAAAGGCTTGCTGCTGTCCATCAACCCCGATGCGCACAGCTACGATGATTTCCACAACCTCAAATACGGTGTGGCCGTCGCGCAAAAAGGCGGACTGACAAAAGAGCGGAACCTCAGCTCTTTTTCGCTGAGCGAGTTTGAGGATTTTTTGAAGAAGAGAAAGGAAAGACAGTAAGGCAGCCGCGAAGACGGAAAGCAACGGGAAAAGAAACTTGAGAGACCGATCATCCTGGCTTCTGAAATACTGGCTTCCGGATCTTGAAATTTTGGCTTCCGGTCTTGAAATCCTGGCTACCGGCTCCTGTCCTCCTCTACCGGCAGCTCCACAAAGAACGAAGTGCCGCTGCCTCGTTCGGTCTCAAACCAGATGCGGCCCCCGGCGCCCTCGACGATGCTTTTGCACATGGCCAATCCGAGCCCCGTTCCGGATGATTTCGTTGTGAAGTTCGGCGTGAAGATCTTTGCGCGCATCTCTTCCGGTATGCCTTCCCCGTTGTCCTTCACCTGCACGAGGATCCTTCCCGGCTGCCGGTACTCGATGAGCCCGATACGGCAGTCGCCACTCGTGTTGCAAGCCTGGATGGCGTTCGTCAACAGGTTTGTAAATAAGCGGTTCATATGCGTCTTGTCGGCACGGATCAGAATGGGCGCTTCTGTGCGCTCCCAGGTGAGTGTCACGTTCGGGTCGGACACATAAAGGTCTTTCAGGCTTTCGAGCACACCATGCAGGTCGAACAGCTCCGCGTTGGAATGGCCGATATTCGCAAAGCGCGCAAAATCGGACGAGATCTTCGAGAGGTGATCGATCTGCTCTACCAGGGTGTTGGCAACATTGGTCGTGAGGTCCTTCACGTTCGGCTGCCCACTGTTGACAGCCCGCTGCAGGTATTGGATGCTGAGCTTCATGGGCGTCAAAGGGTTCTTGATCTCGTGCGCTACCTGCCGCGCCATCTCGCGCCAGGCGCCTTCCCGCTCGCTGCGCGCCAGCGCGTCGGCGCTTTGCTCAAGCTCCTGCACCATCTTGTTGTACTGCTTTACAAGCTCGCCGATCTCGTCGTTTCGCGGCCACACGATCTCTTCATTCTGCCTGCCGAGCCGGATCTCCCGCATCTTGTCACCGATGAGGGAAAAGGACCGCGTGATGCGGTTGGTGATGATCAGGGCGATGATCCCGGCAATGAGAAAAATGAAGGCATTCAGGTTGATGATCGTGACAAGGAAATTCGAGATCTCCTGGTTCACGTCGATCTGGGAGAGAAAGTACGGGATGTTGAGATAGGCATAGACCTGGCCCTTCTCATCGCGCACGGCTGCATAGATGCTCAGGTATTTGAGGGCGCTGAGAGATTCATTCTGGACGTACTGCACCTGCCGCAAGTGGTTGAGGTGGTAATGCGCTTCGGGATGGATCTTGACGCTGAGAAGCCCGCGCTTGTAGACCTCGGGCTCCGAGGACACCTGCAGCGTGCCGTCGAGGTCATACACATTGACATCCACATTGTGGATGTCGGCCACCTCATCGATCAGGCGCTGCAGCTTGTCGTTCGTCACAGAATCATAGATGCGCACGACATCGTCGAAGCGGCCATTATCGGCAATGCTCTTCTGCATTTCCTTGACCATGATGCTCGCGGTGCGACTGAGCTTGTCGATATTGTTTCGCTGGTAGCGGGAAATGAAGAACGAGATCGTTGCCACGCCGATCACCAGGAAAGACAGGACGCTGATAAAGATGATCGTGCTGTGAACCTGCGTGCGGATATTCAGCTGCCAGAACACACTGAGCGCTTTCCTGTCGTTCCCCGCGCGCAGGACAATGGAGATCACCTGCAGCAGGCTCACAAGAAGAAGAAACGCACAGAACAGGTAGGAGAAAAGCGTGATGCTCTCGATCAGCGTGTCCTTCTTCTTGGAGATGACAACAACCTTGTGGCTGTTGGCCTTGTACCAGAGCTCGTCGTAGCCCTCGTTGAGACGCGTCTCGAACTCCGCGCCCGGTACCTCACTGGAGGCAAGGCTGATCTGGAAGGGATACTTGTTGCTCGACGCCACGAGCAGGCCTTTGTTGTAGATGGCGTAGGAATAGACCGGCGAATTTTCTGCGTCGGTCTCATTGATGCGCCGGAACAGCTCCGGGTATAAAGCGTCGGTGTTGTAGCGGCGCGGCGTTGAAAGGATGAAGAGCGTACCCACGGCAGCATCGCCATTGCGGATCTGTCGCTTCGTGATATAGGTGAACTGGTCGAAGGAGGTTTCGTGGTACGACAGGTCGGGAGTTCCCGTAGGCTTGCTCTGGACCGAAAAGAGATTATTCAATTCCGAATAGGAAGCCGACTCCGCATTGTTGACGGGCTGGTTGAGCGAGTCGAACACAAAGATCTTTGTATCGTATTTATTGAGGTAGCCGATGACATTCTCGCTGACGATGCTGTCGCGGATCAGGCGGCTTTGCACCGGGTCGCGGAAGCGGTTGAAATTGGCGCGAAGGAAATCGTTATCCAGGTAAGCGAGCGCAATGCTGAGAGTGTGTTCCCCTGTTGGCTCGGTAAGCTGATCGTACTTCTGTGCCATCGACTTCCGAAACTTCAGCTCCTTGTGCTTGTTCTCACCGAGAATGATCACGGCGAGCGAAATGGAGAAGATGAAGATCCAGAAAAGAACGCCGGCAATGGTGATCTTGAAGCGGTTGATCAGGAAGCTTTCCTGGCTCAGCAGCAGCGTGTAGATCAGCAGCCATGCAAGCACCGGCAGGTGAAACAGTACGATCGTATTGCCGGAGCGCAGCGTCAGGAAGACTAGGCCAATGACGGCAAGGCCGAAATAAAGAAAGACCATCCGCCCTTCGAATGCAGGGAAGATGAGCCGGAAGATCACGCGCGTAAAATAGTAGTAGGAAAGTGACAAAAGGGCCAGCACAATGAAGCCGACCACGGTGTAGATATCGAGGCTGAAAAAATCGATGACATTGAACGAAATGCGTGAGTCCGCGATCAGGGAGCGCACTACGTTGGCAAACTGGAAGGTCACCAGCATCAGCACGAACAGGGCGACGCAACCAGCAACGAGAAGCCGGTTGCCAGCCAGGAACCATGGCAATCGCCGGAAGGAGCCGATATTGAACCAGGCAAAAACGACGAACCAGCAAAAGAAGATCGCGTTGATCAGCAGGTCGCCGAGAGAGCGGTTGAACAGGCTGTAAAAGTTGCCGTAGATCGTGGAGCTGAACAGCTCGAACTGCCTGAGTGAGAAGAGGGCGGGAAAGAAAAGCAGGACGAGGCGCAGCGCCAGGAGCAGTCCGAACAGGAGGAGGACGCCGCGGATGGAGCCGCGTTTTCGCGTGAACGATTCAGCAACGAAATGGATATAGCCAAGCAACAGGATGAAGGCCAGCAGCCGCAGTACGGCGGTCATGGCGTCAAGGGTGCTTTCGGGATTGAATGCTTTTGCCTGGATGTAAAAAAGCGGCTGGGAGCTCAGCGCCCGGATGGCGTATTGGGTTCGCTCCCTGCTGAGGGCGATCTTTTGTGCCGCTTCCGGATCATGCAGGAAGCCCGACCGCAGGTAGGTCGAGTGCTCGTAGTCGAACGCGTACACGATGGGAATCATGGCGTACGCTGAAACAGGCCCCGACCCTGTTATGGTAACCGTTCGCTTCAGGATGACGTAGGCCCCGTTGGGCAGGTGCTCGAAATAGTCGCCATCGGCGCGGCCCAGGACTGCCGGCGGCGGCAGCGTCGTTTGGTTGCTCCAGAACAGGACATTCTTCTGGTCGGCAGTGACCGGGTCGTACAGGTAGAAGCCATATTTCTTTCCCGCCACTTCCTGGAAATCCGAAAGGGACTCGCTGTGTGTCGCGAGGCGCTGCAGGAGCTCGCTTCGTGTCACGAAGCCTTCAAAATCCCGTTGCTGCTTATGAACGTAGTGTTGCAGCTTCCGCTGCTCCAGAGCCACTGAGGGCGCTTCGCGGAAATAGATCGAGGTAAAGATGGATACCAGCAGAAGCAAGGCTGCGGTGATCAGCAGCGTGCGCTTCGGTAGGCGTGTATTGAGTTTTGGTAGCTTCAAGGACGTTGCCGTTTGATCTCGTTCCAAAGCGCGTCCATCTCATCGAGGTTCATGTCGGCAAGCTGGCGACCTTCCGCAGCTGCCAGGGTTTCCATTTGCGTAAAGCGTGAGATGAACTTGTTGTTGGTGAGAGCGACGGCGTTTTCCGCGTCGATCTTCAAAAACCGTGCAAAATTTACCAGCGAGAACAGGACGTCTCCGAACTCCTCTTCCATTTTTTGCTGGTCGTTCGCCGCGATGGCTTCCTGCAGCTCCCCGATCTCCTCCTCTACTTTTTCCCATACCTGCTCCCTGGTATCCCATTCAAACCCGACCTGCTTCGCTTTTTCCTGCAGGCGCATGGCTTTTACGAGAGCGGGCAATGTCCGGGGCACGCCGGCGAGCACCGAGGTTTTTCCTTCCTTCAACTTGAGGGCTTCCCAGTTGCGCTTTACATCGTCTTCGTTCTCCACCTTCACGTCACCATAGATATGCGGGTGGCGCGAGATCAGCTTTTCACAGACCCCATTGATCACCTCGTCGAGTGTGAACCGGTCCTGCTCCGCACCGATCTTCGAATAGAAAACGATGTGAAGAAGCAGGTCGCCCAGCTCCTCTTTGATATCGGTCCAATCCTCGGTTGTAATGGCATCGGCAAGCTCGTAGGTCTCTTCGATGGTCTGCTGGCGAAGGGTGTGGATGGTTTGTTTTTTATCCCAGGGGCATTGCGCGCGCAGCTCGTTCATGATCGTGACGAGTCTGTTGAAGGCGTCAGTATAGGGAGGGTTCATATGGGTCAAAGTTGAATGGCAGTGAGAATGATGAAGAGAACGAAAAGCAGCAGGAACATGGTGA
>JAQBNP010000215.1 GCA_028288515.1 Flaviaestuariibacter sp.
GAGCGAAAATAAAAAAATACTCAACAACCTACGATTCTCCATGCATCCCGGCACCCCTATTTCAGAAACCGTTACACCACCCCCGGCTGCACCCGCCCGTCAACCATGTTCATCGTAAAGCTCACCGAATTACCCGGCTGCTTCGGCGCCTTCAGCTTCGAATACCGGTGGTAGTTGTTCACGACCTGGCGGCCTGTCAGCATGCCCAGTACCGCACCCGCAACAACATCCGTGATCCAGTGCTTGTTCTCCGTGATCCGGCTCAACCCGATCAGTGTTGCCGCGCTGTACGCAACGATCGGGACCAGCGGCTTGTTCTTATACTCCATCGCAAAGACAGTGGCTGCCGAAAAAGCAACCGTCGTATGCCCCGATGGAAACGCGCTGTTGATCCGCTTTCCGTTCACGTCGCTGCTCTTATAGAACGGGCCATGAAAACGCGGCTCCGGCTCCGCGTGCTCCGGGTCATAATAGATCGGGCGCTGCCTGCCAGACAGCACCTTGAGCAGGCTCTCCATTGCCAGCGACGTAATGTATGCCTGCGATGCAAGCAGGGTTGTGGTCTTCACCTTTTGGTTTTTAAAAACAAAGCCATACGTTCCCAGTCCAAGGAGAGTATACACTTCATAGTTTGCGCCGAAATTGGTGATGAAGTGACTGACATCGCGAACACCCTGGCTGCTGTTGTTGATCCGCTGCCCAAGCCGCTGCACGGGCTCATCGGCAAACGACAGCGCTCCCTCCGCCAGGATGAAGCCCCCGGTTTTGAGCCAGTCCTTTTTCGTCATGTGGAAGGGCGCTGTGAACTGCTGCTTGAAGTCGCTTCCCAGCAAAATAAAATAGGTCTTGAAATCAAGGTTCGTGGCCGGCGTATAGGCGCGTGGATTGATGTTATTGCTCTGCCCCCCGGCGCTGTCGGTCTTCTTGCTCAGGCTATCGAGCTTGTGCACGAGTGTGTCGGTCTGCTGCCCGAATCCGGATTCTACCGACACCAAAAACATGATCAAAAAACAAATCTTTCTCCCCATCGTTTCTTATTTTATAACTAATACCTGGAAGCTTCCCGGCACCACCCGTGGACGGCCTCCCGGCGTATCGGACTTTTCCAGATCGGCGGTTGGCAGGAAAATGGTCCCGTCTTTTTCGTCGATCGCAATGGTGCGCGCGCCTCGCTTGGTCGGATACGTTCCCACCGTCGTAAAGCGACTCCCCGTTTCTTTGATCACCGTCAGCGTGCCTTCGCCGTTGGAGGTGAAGACCAGTTTTCGTCGCGGATCAAATGCCACCCCGTCACAGCCATCGCCGATCGGCACCTGGCCAATCAGGTGACCGTTCGTCGCATCGATCACCATCAGCAGCTTGTTGTCGCACCCGGCAAACAACCGTTTCGTTTTCCGGTCGATGGCCAGTCCTGTCGGCGCCTCGCCCGGCGCGATCGTCCAATGCGCTTCAACGAGCCACGTGTTTGTATTGACCACCACGATCTCGCTCTTATCCTCGTTGTTGACAAACAGCCTTCCTGCTCCATCCGACACTGCGGTTTCGGGCTTGCCGCCTGCCGGCACCGTCGCCACTACGTTTCCCGACACCACATCGATGACCGACAGGTCCTTCGAGCGCCCGTTACACGTAACGATCTTTTTTGAGTGCGGCTCGTAAAGGATCGCGTCCGGGTTTTCTCCTGTCTTGATCCGTCCCAGCTCCGCACCGGTCTTCAGGTCAAACACCAGCACGTCGTTGCTGCGTCCATTGCTTGTATAGCCCCTGCCCTGTTCCAGGTCAAAGGCAATGCCGTGCACACCTGCCGTGTTGAGCAAAACGCCAACGGAATCACCCGTCTTTTCATCGAGGATGTTTACCTGGGTACCGTGAGATACATAAAGCTTGCCACCGCTTGTGGCCAGGTAATCCCAGCCGCCAATGCCCCCGACCAGGAAGGTTTTGGCAACGGCAAACGACGCCTTTTTTTGTGCGGAGGCAAACAGCGCAAAAGCGGATAAGACAAAGACCATAAGCTTTTTCATATGCAAATTCATGAAGGGGTGAAGACAATTGAAACATCCGAAGTTGAGCTATAAACAGCAGATTGATCCTTCAGATTTACTACAGGATTGTGGAGTCCGTTTTTATGTGTTGCCGTTCTTCCACTCACGCGCTCCACCTGATGGTAAACCGGTGAAGACCGTTCTCGAAATCATAGTCAACACTAAAATGGGACACGTCGCAAATCTGCTTGATGATGGAAAGGCCAAGCCCGTTCTGCTCCGCCGAATCACTCGATTTGTAAAAGCGCCGGTAGAGCCATCTTTTATCAAGGGCCTCGGCCTTGCCGGTATTCAGCACCTCCAGCTGGTGTGCGGCCAGGCAGATACGAATCGTCCCTCCCGGCCGATTGTACCGCGTGGCATTGCTTAAAAGATTGTTCAGAAGAATGTCCGTCAATTGCGGGTTCGCCGACACCGTCGCCTGTTGCAGGTCGGCTGAAACCACCAGCTGCTGGGCATTCCAGAGCTCCTGGAATTCCAGGAGCTTTTCGTCAACACGTTCCGTAAGATCGACCTCCCCCTTTTCCTGGTACTGGTTATTCTCGATCCGGGCGAGCAGCAGAAGCGACTGGTTCAGCCGGGTCAGCTTTTGGATCGATAGGTAGGTGGCCTGCAGGATCTGGCTCTGCGCCTCGGTCAGCTGCTCATCCTGGATCAGGAGGTCCAGCTTTGAGCGGATCACTGCCAGCGGTGTCTGCATTTCATGCGATGCATTCTCGCTGAAGGTCTTCAACGCAATGTATTCCGCCTGCGCCTGCTCGGTGATCCGCTCCAGCGTCCGGTTCATGAACTCAAATTCTTCAATGCGGCTGGACGACAGCTGCAGCGCCGCGTTACTGCTCAGCCGGAACGCTTTCACTTTCTCCAGCGTGGTGTAGAAAGGACGCCAGATCCTCTTCAGCACAAAGCGGTTGATCAACAGGGAAACCGAAAGGATCGACAGGATCGTGATGAACGAGATCAGCAGGACCGAATGCAACAGGCGATCCGTCTGCTCGAGCGACTTTGAAACAAGGACACGGTAGTGAACGCCCCCTGCCGTCACGCCGAACGAGATCTGCCGGAAGGGCTCCTGCACCGCATCCTTCTCCAGCGGGTCAGTCATGGGCAGGGTGGAAAAATGACGGCTCTTCACCGGCACCGAAGAGCGCGAAAAAGTGATGAGCTGGTCTTCCACCTTGATCACTTCCGGCAGCTTGTCATGCTCCAGCACAAACGCCCTGATCTCCTGTTCCTCGATCTGGAGGTCCTCATCTACCTGGTGCACGAACAGGTAGCTCAGCGTGACATAATACGCAAGGGAAGCAATCAAAAAGATCGCAATGACCGCGGCCATATTCACCCGGCTGTATTTGGTGAGCAGCTTCATGACACCGAAAATTTATAGCCCATCCCGTAAATGGATTTGATATAATCCGTGCCGCCGGCGCCCACCAGCTTCTTCCGCAGGTTCTTGATGTGGGTATAAATGAAGTCGTAGTTGCCGGAAAGGTCCATATCGTCGCCCCACAGGTGCATGGCGATCGCCTCCTTGGCAATGACGCGGTTCTTATTCGAAACGAAATAAAGAAGCAGCTCAAACTCTTTGCGCGTCAGGTCGAGACCAACGCCCCCCACCTTCGCCGCTTTTTCATTCAGGTCGATCGTCAGCTCGTCGAACTGCAGGAGGTTTCTTCCATCAAACGACTTGCGGCGAATGATCGCGGCCACCCGTGCCGCCAGCTCCGAGAGGTGGAACGGCTTCGTCAGGTAATCATCAGCGCCGGCCTTGAGAGCAAGCACTTTATCATCCAATGAGTTCTTCGCCGAAATGATCAGCACGCCGTCCATCTTGGCGGCTTTTTGCAGGGTCTGTATGAGGTCGAGACCCGTTCCCCCCGGCAGCATGATGTCGAGGATAATGCAGGCATATTCGTGCAGCGACACTTTCTCCAGCGCCGTGGGGTAATCAAACGCCTGCTCGCAAAAAAAGCTTTCGCCGGACAGGTATGCGCAGATGCTTTGCGACAATTCTTTTTCGTCCTCGATGATCAGGATCTTCATAGTGCTACAGGATTAGAACGATGGTGCCGGCAATGATCAGCGCAGCGCCGATGCCTGTCTTCCAGGTCAGCACCTCACCCAAAAAAACAACGGAAAGCAGGATGGCCAGCGCTACGCTTAGCTTGTCGACCGGCGCCACCTGCGAGACCTTGCCGATCTGCAAAGCTTTGAAATAAAAGATCCACGACAGGCCCGTGGCAATGCCCGACAGGCAGATGAACAGCAGGTTATACTTTGTGATCGAGCCAAAGGTGGCCGTGCCTCCGCGGAAGAACGCGATGGCCCACGCAATCACAAGCACCACCAGCGTGCGAAGAGCAGTGGCCAGGTCGGTGTTCACGCCCTTCATCCCCACCTTGGCAAAGACCGCCGTCAGGGCAGCAAAAAAAGCGGAGAGCAAAGCATAGGTCCACCACATAAAAACAGTTGTAATATTGAATGCGATCCTGTGAAAATACTGAAGTGCGAACCAACGGTCGGGCCGGGCCCGGTCTCAATTCTGTGCAAATCTTGAAGTGTGGAAGATTCGCTTCAGAATCCAACCAGATTACACTGTTAGCTTCGAGGCAAATAAACCAATCATGAAAACAGGACTGCTCGTTCTTGCCATGGCCCTGGCCGCCTCTCAAGCCAACTCTCAAAAGCTGGCGACAGCCAAAATTCCTGCCGCAGTGAAAGCGGCTTTCGCCAGGGCGCATCCCGGAACCACAGCCACCTGGGAAAAAGAGGACGGTAATTTCGAGGCTGTTTACCGCGCCAGCGGCACCGAAGCGTCCTGTGTCATCACTCCAACAGGAAATATCCTGGAAACGGAAACCGCGGTCAGTCCAGACAAGATGCCCCCCGCTGTCATGACCTATATACGGCAGCATTACAAAGGGAAGAAGATCAGGGAAACCGCCCGCATCGAGCGGGCATCCGGCGAGGTGGTCTATGAAGTGGCCGTGGGTGGCAAGGATATTTTATTCGATACGAACGGCAAGCTCATAAAGAGCGCAAAAGACTAAAAAAGGAAGCCGCGACTGCGGCTTTTTTAAACGGCAGGCATGAAGTATTGGCTCACTCTTTTTCTCTTCTGTATCGGCACCGCTGGATTTTGCCAAAGCCACGACCTTCGCTTTTATATCAATACCGCGCAGCAAAACAGCCCGACGCTCAAGGAATACCAAAACGGTATCCTCTCCGCGCAGATCGATAGCCAGGTCCTGCGCGCCACCCTCAGGCCGCAGGTGGCCTTTATCGGCAGCGGCTCCTACGCACCCATCATCAGCGGTTGGGGCTATGACGAGGCCATCACCAATATTGCAAACCTCACCGGGATCATCCAGGCCAATAAAACCTTCGTCAGCAATGGACGGCTCGGTGCCCAGCTCCAAACGATCGCCCTGCAGCGGCGCGCCCTGCTGGATACGATCCAGCTGTCCGAGCAGGACCTGGTGCGCACCATAACCGACCAGTATATTACCGCTTACGGCAACCTTCTTGTCGCCGACTACAACAGGGAGGTGTTCGAGCTGATGCAGCGCGAGGAGATCATCCTGAAAAAGCTGACGCAGTCAAGCGTCTACAAGCAGACCGATTACCTGACCTTTTATGTAACGATGCAGCAACAGGAGCTCACCTACCTGCAGGCACAGATCCAATACAATACCGACTACCTCACGCTCGGCTATCTGGCCGGCATTGTGGACACCACCATCCGGCGCATCGAGAAACCCATCGTGCCCGATACCGTGAGCACCGACCTGTCGGCCTCCGTTTTCACCCGCCGCTACATCACCGACAGTCTCCGCCTGGCCAACGAGCGCACCCTGATCGATTATGAATACAAGCCCCGCCTCGGCTACTATGCCGATGCCGGCTATAACTCATCGCTGCAGGTCACACCCTATAAGAACTTCGGCTTCAGCGCCGGCATCAGCCTCACCATCCCTTTGTACGACGGCAGGCAGAAGCAAATGAAATACGCGCAGCTCGACCTGCGCGAGCGGACCCGCCAATCGAACCGCGCCTTCTTCATCGCGCAGCACACGCAGCAATCCGCACAGCTGCGACAGCAGCTGCAGTCAATCGATCTCCTGGTCAAAAAGATCCAGCAGCAGATCGACTATTCGTACACCCTGATCACCGCCAATGGCAAGCTGCTGGAAGTGGGCGAGATCACGATGAAGGACTATATCACCGCCGTCAATAACTACCTCGCCGCACGGAACACGATGACCCAAAATGAACTGACCCGCTTGCGGATCACAAACCAACTCCGGTACTGGAACCGGTAAACATGCATGATGCAAACGAAACAGCTTTTACTCCTGGCCGCCTCCTTCCTTCTTTGCTTCGGCTGCAAGCACAAAGAGGAGACAACGGCAACTGAGGAAACGGTAGCGGAAGTGCAGACACCCGTCACCGTCACCGAGATCGAGAAGGCCACCCTCGCCGAATACGTCGAGCTGAGCGCAACCTCCGCCTTTCTCCAAAACAATTTTATCAAGGCCTCCGCCAACGGCTATATCAAGTCCGTCACGATCCACCTCGGGCAGCGTGTGGGCGCCGGCCAGCACGCCTTTACCCTGCAAACAAAAGAAGCCGCCGCGCTGGGCAATACCATCAACCGGCTGGACCCTTCCTTCCATTTCTCGGGACTGATCTCCATCCGGACAACGGCCTCCGGTTTCATCCAGGAGTTGAACCACCAGGTCGGCGACTATGTACAAGACGGCGAGCAGCTGGCCGTGCTCACGGACGCCAAAAGCTTTGGCTTCATCCTCAACCTGCCCTACGAGCTTCGCGGGTACGTGGGCACCGGCACAAGCCTGGAAGTAGAGCTCCCCGACGGACGGAAGCTCCCGGGCCGCGTGTCGCGGATGATGCCGACGGTGGACTCGGTTTCGCAGACCCAAAATGTGTTGATCTCGGTATCGCCTTCGACTCCCATCCCGCAAAACCTGATCGCCAAAGTGCGCATCCTGAAAGCACAGCGCACCAACGCCGTCTCCCTGCCCAAAGAGGCCGTCCTCGCCGATGAGGCACAGGAACACTTCTGGGTCATGAAGCTGATCGACTCGGTGACCGCCGTCAAGGTTCCCATCATCAAAGGAATGGAAACCCCCGAACGCGTCGAGATCATCCGCCCCGAGTTCAGGGCCGGCGACAGGATCCTCCTGACAGGCAACTACGGACTGCCCGACACGGCGAAGGTCAAAATCACAAAGGGGGACGAATGAAAAGCTTTTTTGCCAGCTACAAGAACCCCCTCGCCGTCATCATTGCGCTGATCATTGCCGGGGGCGTGTTCGTGTACAGCCGTCTCCAGACATCCCTGTTCCCCGAGATCACCTTTCCGAAGATCAAGATCATCGCCGATGCCGGCCTGCAGCCCGTCAACAAAATGATGATCACGGTCACCCAGCCGCTCGAAGCCGCCATCAAGCAGGTGCCCGATCTCGCCGATATCAGGAGCACCACCAGCCGGGGCAGCTGCGAGATCTCGGCCTACATGAACTGGGACGCCAACATCGACATCAGCCAGCAGCGCATCGAATCGAAGATCTCCGAAATACGCAACAGCCTGCCGCCCGACGTGCAGCTCACCGTGGAAAAAATGAACCCGTCCATCCTGCCGGTGATCGGCTACACGATGGAAACGGCCAGCAACAGCCAGACGCCCATCGACATGAAGCAGGTGGCGCTCTACACAGTAAAGCCCTTCCTGTCGCAGGTGCAGGGCGTGGCCGAAGTGCGGATCATCGGCGGCAAGCAAAAGGAATATTGGCTGACCCTGGATCCACAGAAGATGGGCCGCCTTGGCATCACACCCGACGCCCTGTCGACCGCGTTGGCGCAAACCAACTTCATCCAGTCAAATGGCTACCTGTCCGACTACCGCCTGCTCTACCTCACCGTCACAGATGCCACCGTGCATTCGCTCGACGAGCTGCGGAACGTGCTGGTGTCCAACAACGGGCGCCGGGCGGTGCTGCTG
>JAQBNP010000248.1 GCA_028288515.1 Flaviaestuariibacter sp.
GCACCATAGTCTTGATTTTATTATTGAGGTTTGCTGGCCGCAAGGTAACAAGAGCCATTCCAATTGGTTAAAGCGCGTCAGATTGTCAGCGGACCCGGGCAGATGCGGGGGAATGATGATCGTCGACCGGGAACCCTTGTAAAAAACGGCAGGGATTGGACTGTGACCGCATAAAAAAGCTGCCGGCTGTGGAGCCGGCAGCGATCGTCAGGCGTGGAGGCAGCTTAGTGGCGGCCGTCCTTCTTATCTTTTTGGTTTCCGATGACGGCACCTGCACCTGCGCCGATAACGCCGCCGATGACGGCACCTGCCGCACGGTTCTTCTTATTCACGACAGCCCCGGTACCTGCTCCGACGACGCCGCCGATGACCGCACCCTTAGCTGTTTTGCTCCAGCCTTTCTTGCGGGCTGCGTTGGAGGATTCGGAGCTCATTGCTGTCGAGCTTGTGCTGTTGTTGCTGCTGCTCACAGACCGGCTGCCGGTGCTGCGCGACGATGAGCAGGCACTGGACCTCGAGCCGGCACTCAGTGCAGCCTGCTCGGTGCGTGCCGTGTTCAAAGCAGCGATCGAGTCGCGCTCGTGCTGCGCTTTCCAGGCCTGGTAGGCCGCATATTCAGCGGAGTCGTTACGAGTGGTCGTCGTTGTCGTTGTTACTGTAGAGGGATTGCTCTGGCAGGAAGCCAGCAGCAGGGAAAGGCTAAGGATTGACAGGATGGTCTTCATGATGTTTATTTTTAAGTATTCGGATGGGTTTCACGTACCTAGAGAAAACTGTGCCATAAGAGAGAAGAAGTGACCTCAGGGATTGGAACAAAAAGCAGTGCATCACCCGCAGATGAGCTAAGAGCATTTAATTAGGAAGTCGTCAAACTGGGGTTTTTTTTACGGTTGTTGACTTTTGGAATCAAATTTGAATAGGGCGCGCGAACCTACAATCCACCACCATGCTCAGTGAACTTCGCCAGCTTGATCTCGAGACCCTGAAACAAATGTTTGCGCTTGAAACCGACAAGCTTCGTCAGTCCCTCCTGACGGGTGCTTCCTGGGAGGATGTCCAGCAGCAGCGATACCGGCTGATCGATTTCGAGGTTGCTCTTTATCAGAAAATGCGGTACCAGCCGGGGGCTGTCGGCCACAGAAGGCTGGGAAGCCAGGCATAGCTCAGGCGCGCATCCGGTTGCCATAGATCATCCGCGTACCATGCGATGCAGGCGACAAAAGTTGCCTGCGCAGCTTGTCGTCGATTGCAAGCGCGAGCTCGTTCAGCACTTCCTGCTGCGCGGCCAGTGCCCGGTCGTCGGGGGCGCATCGAAGTGTTGCCTGGAGCCGATAGTGGGCCAGGCGATGCATACTGTTCAGCACATCAAGATCCAGATTCCTCAATTCCTGTTGCATACGCTATACGTTCCAAATCGCATTCCAGACTCCTGTTAACAAAGCCCTAATGTGGTCGATGCTATGGAATTGACTCAGGCGTCGCCGCGCTCGTGGTCGTCGGGGAGCTGGTCCTCGTTGAGCTTGCTGTCCCGTCGGCGCAGGTCCTCTTCGGCGGCGCCGTAGCCGCTGGCGACGTCAGCGGCTACGGCATCCCAGAAATCAAGTTTCGCCCGTTGGCGCGCTGCAGGTTTTTCGTTTTCCTTCTCGTTATTTTTCATCACAACGGTTGAATGGTTCGCTGATCCAAGCACAAAAAGAAGACCAGAATCGCCTCACCTGCGGTACCACAGGGCCCAGGCAATGAGGACAAACTGGATGCCGATGCGAAGCCAGCCCATGCCCACGGACATAAAGTAGCCGGGGTTGCGGTACGCCAGCTGTAACATGTGGATATGCACGCTAAAGAAAAGAACGAGGAGGACCGCCAGGCCGCAGGCTGCCGTAGGTCTTGTGTTGCGCAGGAGGAGCGCAAGGCCCAGTAGGATCTCGACGACGCCGGTGAGCGCATTGAGAAAATGCGGCGCCGGCAGCCAGCCGGGCATGATGCCGAGGTAGAAGCCGGGCTTGCGGAAATGATTCAGGCCAGCCAGCAAGTAGCCGGCAGACATCACGTAAAGAAGAATGTTCCGCGCCATAGATAATTTCAGTAAAAATAGGGTAGTGGCACCGGGTCTGGGCTGCTGTCTTGTTGAAGCAGAATGTGACTAAGTTTGCGCCATGCCCGATCCATTGTCACTCAGGGTGGAAACCTTTACGTTTGGGCATCGGGCAGTGTCGCTCTATGTTCCCGAGCCAGCTGCGATCACCGCGCGCTTCCAGGCGAATCCGACCGGCAACCCCTACTGGGCGCGGGTTTGGCCGGCTTCGATCGCTATGTGTCTCTACCTCGCTGATTATCCTGATCTTGTCACGAACAAAACTGTGCTCGAGCTTGCGGCCGGGCTTGGATTGCCGTCGCTGTTCGTTGCACCGCTCGCAGCGTCCGTTCTTTGTTCGGATGTGGAAGCTGCGGCAATAGGCGTCGTGGAGCAATCAAAAAGACTGGGCGGAATCAGCAATCTGAGCTGCCAGGTGCTGGATTGGACCGCGCTGCCCGCCGGGCTGGGCGCCAATGTGGTTCTCCTTAGCGATCTGAATTATGATCCCGCTACGTTCGACAGGCTTTTTACTGTCGTCGAGGAGCTGCTTGGCTCTGGTGCAACAGTATTGCTCTCGACGCCGCAGCGACTGCTGGCGAAACCATTTATCACCCGCATCCAACCGTGGTCTGCGGAGCAGCAGGAGGTCAGTGTCACACTCGGTGGAATCCACGTGCCTTGTTCTTTATTTGTGTTGCGCATCGATTGAGGCGCGCCATTCATCTTCCAGCATGCTCATCTCGAGGAGGCTCCAGAATTCACCTTCCTTGTATTGAAGAATGTCGCGCTGCACGCCTTCCTTGCGGAAGCCTGCTTTTTCGTAGCAGCGGATGGCGGCCGTATTGAAGTCATACACACCAAGGCTGATGCGGTGAAGCTTGAGGTCTTCGAAACCGATACCGGCTACCTCGCGGGCCATCGCCTGGCAGATGCCTTTTCCCTTGCTTTCAACATTGCCGACGAGCACGCGGCTGATGCGCCCGGAGCGATTCTTCTCGCTGAAGCTACCGATCGATATATGGCCGACCGTTTTAGCGGTGTCCGTGTCGACCGCTTTGTAGAGCAGGGCCTCAGACACACCTGGTACGTTCGTATCCTCGACATACCATTCGAGGCTGCGGGTGGTGAGAGGGAACGAAAAAAGCGAGCCTGCCCAGTTCATGAGAAGCAGTTCGTCCGTGATCCAGTCGATGAGTTGGGGGATGTCTTCCTTCGTGAAATACTCCAGCTTGATCATGTACCGTGATTGTTTTTTAAGATGGCTAGGCGCAAGATTCGGGCCGGCCGGCAAATGTAAGAAAGATGGCAGTTTGTTTGTACTCTCTCGGGTGGCTCACTAAAATACCTGTGTATGAAAAAGCTGATCTGGAGCGTCGGACTCGTGTTCATTTTCGCGGGAGGCGCTGGTGCGCAAGCAAGGACAAAGCAAAAGGGGCGGACCGCTGCAAGAAGCACCGCGCGCGGGGCGATGGTTCGGGATACGGTCGTGGCGCTGACCAGCACAGTCGCGTATCCTGCCAGGGGCGCGGCTTTGCCTGCACAGCCCGCGATCGCAGATCCCACGATCGCAGATCCCACGATCAATACGTTCAACAACCGCGTTTTTATGGGCGCGCGTTTGGATAACGAGAGGGCTATCATTGGCCTGCCGAAGATTCGCACTGGGATTGCAAACGGCCACATCCTTTTTTACCCGACAAGCGCTGCCACGTCCGGTACAACTACGGGAAGCGGCGTGGTGGGCACAGGCACCAGCATCGGTAATGGGGGCATGAACGAGGCGGGCATCGGTGTGAATGGAAAGAACCCGTATGCCGGACCGGGCATCTACGGGACCCGGGTGATCAGCGACCTACGACCGCATACCGCGCTGGCAAAGCCGGTGAAGGAGTGAGGGGATTTTAGATTTTAGATTGAACAGCCATTGAACCACGAAGACGCGAAGAGCGCGAAGGGACACAAAGGAGGAATAAATGAATTTTGCGCTATAAAGCTGTCATGCTGACGCATGTCAGCACCTTTCCCTTACGAATGCACCTTTCTACTTAACATAATGTAGGTTTTCATGGCTTCTGATGAACTATCCATGAACCAACCATGAAGTATCCATGAACCAGGCACGGCTCATGGACAGGAAAACAGCCGTATACGCAAAGGGGGCGGAGAAGCAAAGGAGACGCAGAGGAATTCCTTTGTGCTCCTTTGCGCTCTTCGTGGCTTCGTGGTTCAAAGCTCCGGGACAGCCTTCCAGGTGCAGGAGATGGCTTCGTTCCTCGCAATGACGCACAGCACTCTAAGGGACCCATTCACCATTCACTATTCACTCTTAGTGCCCCTTCGCGCTCTTCGTGGCTTCGTGGTTCAACAAACCTTCAGAACTTGATCACGATCGTTCCCTTTTTTCCCTTGGTTGATTTCCATTTGGGGCCGCGGCGAAGCAGCTCAATGGCCTGCTCGTCGCAGGCGGCGCACAGGGATTTCACAACGGTGATGTTGACGGGCTCGCCGGAGTCGTTGACATCGAAGGCGAGGGTCACCTCGCCGGAAACGGGCTTCTGCTCGACCTTTTCAGGTCGCTTCAGGTGTTCCGCGAGGTAATCGTTGTAGCGGTTCCATCCGTCCTCGGGCTCCAGCTGTCCTTCCTCCACCTTCGTTACCGGGGCCTTTTTCGAACGTGGCCTGGCAGCTGCCGTGACCACCACTTCGTTGAGCGCCCCTGCGGGCATGAGCTGCACTTCGTTCTGACTGTTATTGGCGAGTGCAACGCGGTTTGTCGCATAGCCGGCTGCGCTTACGGTGACGGTTGCCACGGTATCCGGAACGGTGAGCGTGAAATCGCAACGGCTGTCAGCAAGGGTGGTCAGCTTCTGCACGGCGATGGACACCGAAGCA
>JAQBNP010000232.1 GCA_028288515.1 Flaviaestuariibacter sp.
TACATCGAAGCATGTCATTGGTGTCCTGCGGATGAAGACGGGCGCGTCTCTTCGGCTAACGGACGGTCGCGGCCGGTCGGCCGTTGCGATCATTACCGACGATCACCGGAAGCGTTGCACCGTACGCCTCACGGCACGCAGCAGCGAGCCTCCGCCAACGAAGGATGTCGCCATAGCCATTTCGCTGGTCAAGAATGCATCGCGCTTTGAATGGTTCCTGGAAAAATCAACCGAGCTCGGCGTGAGTGAGATCATTCCATTGCGTTGTGCCCGAACCGAATCAGAAAAATTTCGTCCCGACCGCCTGCAGTCGATCCTTGTCAGCGCTATGCTGCAATCACAGCAAAGCCGGTTGCCCCGCCTGCACGAGCCTATTCCGTTCGACGAGGCGCTGCGCCACCATGCCGACCATCGCTTCATTGCGCATTGCGCCGAGGGAGTGAAGAACGATCTCGCCCCAGCCCTGCAGCCCGCCGGCAAGCGTTTGATCCTCGTCGGACCGGAAGGAGACTTTACGCAGGGTGAGATCGATGCCGCGCTGGGAGCGGGTTTCAGCCCGGTAGCCCTGGGCGCCACGCGTCTTCGGACGGAGACGGCCGGCATTGTCGCAGCCACGCTGCTGACACAGCTTTGAAAGGTTAGTGGGCCCCGTCGTCCTGGCGGGGTTCTTTATAGTGGGGTTCCCGCAGTTCTACGGGACGGCTCCGTTTCTTCTTCTTCATCATCGTCATATTCAGGATCTCCACGATGAAGGAAAAAGCCATTCCAAAATAGATGTAGTTCTTCAGGTGCAGCTGCTCTGCGCGGTCGTGGTCCCATCCTTCCACCAGCAGGCTGAGGCCGATCATGACGAGGAAGGAAAGGGCGAGCATTTTGAGCGTGGGATGCGTGTGGATGAACGCGGAGATCTTTGGCGAGAACAGGAACATGACGATCATGGCGATCACCACGGCAGCGATCATGATCTCAACATGCTTGGCGGTGCCGCCGGCAGTGATCACACTGTCGAAGGAAAACACGGTATCGATGAGCATGATCTGCACGATCGCTTTGCCCAGTGTCAGGTAGGCGGAACGGCCTCCGTAGGCGTTTTCGTCGTCTCCTTCCAGCTTGCCGTGGATCTCTTTCACCGACTTATAGATCAGGAAGAGACCGCCGCCGATCATCACGATGCTTGCCAGGTCGAAACCCTTGCCAAACCACGACTCGGGAATAATATATTTACCACGCTGCGCGAGAAGCCAACTCAGTCCCATCAGCAGGATACTGCGGATGATCATGCCCGAGATCATCCAGGCGCGGCGGGCCTTCTTCTTGTTTTCGTCCTTCAGTCGGTTGATGATCAGGCTGACGAAGATCACATTATCGATCCCCAAAACGACCTCGAGGATGACCAGGACAAGAAAGCTAATGATGCTTTCCGTTGAAAACAATTCTGCCATACCTGCAAAGAAAAATATTTATGCCAATGCGCTGCAAATTCTTTTTACGATGGATGGCCCTTCGTAAATGAAGCCCGTCCATACTTCCAGCAGGGTGGCGCCTGCCGCCAGTTTCTCGCTCGCATCTGCTGCTGTGAAGATCCCGCCGCTCCCGATCACAGGTAGGCTGGGGGCCTTTCCATGGATATATGACAGGAGCTCAGTCGAGCGGGCCCGCAGGGGTGCGCCGCTGACGCCGCCCATGCCAATGGCATCAAGCTGGGCCGTCGTCGCCTGGAGACCGGAGCGGTTGATCGTTGTGTTTGAAACGACGAGACCATCGAGACCGATCTCCTGTGCAAGGTCGATCACATCATCCACGGCTTCAGCATCGAGGTCCGGCGCGATCTTCAGAAGGATGGGCCGTTGCGGCGCTCCTGACCGGTTGAGGTCCTGGAGGCGTATCAGGATACCGCGAAGCGCTTCTTTTTCCTGCAGGGCGCGCAGGCCCGGCGTGTTGGGCGAGCTTACATTGACGACAAAAAAATCAACAGAGGGCCGCAACGCCGTGAAGCAGGTCTCGTAATCGCGCCAGGCCTCCTCATTTGGCGTCGCCTTGTTCTTGCCGATATTGCCACCCACAAGAAACGACGGACGGTCTCCCGTAGAAGTACGGTTCGCCCGCCACCTGGCCAATCGCAGCGCGACGGCGGCAACCCCGTCATTGTTGAAGCCCATCCGGTTGATGAGCGCCTTGTCCTGTACGAGGCGGAACAACCGCGGCTTGTCATTGCCTGCCTGCGGTCGTGGCGTGACGGTGCCGATCTCGACAAATCCAAATCCGAGCGCTTCAAGCGCATCCAGGTAGCGTGCGTTCTTATCGAACCCGGCTCCGAGTCCAACCGGGTTGCGGACCGAAAGTCCGAAGGCGGCAACAGGGTACTCGGCCGGTGTGAATGTTGACCGTATCCATCGCCGCAAGAGCGGTATGGCGCAGGCGGCACGCAGGCTGGTCATCGCCGCGCCGTGGGCTGTTTCGGCTGGAAGGAGGAAGAAAAGCTTGCGAAGAAGGGCGTACATAACGGCGGTGAAGATAAGGCGCTCTTTCTTTGGCGGATTGGCGCAAAAAAAGCATCTTGCCGCAAACCTCCGTATGAAAGCGATCCTTGTTTCAGCCTGTTTTATCCTGCTCCTTTCTCTTTCCTCCCATGCCCAGGTAGCGTCCGGCGACGCACGTCTCGACGCACGCCTGAAGACCTACCTGGAGTATAACAGGGACTTGAATTTCGAGCGGGTCATGGACTATATTCATCCATCCATCTTTAAGATCGCGCCACGTGCGGACCTTGTCAAGCTTTTTTCGGCTCTGTTCAATGACCAGGCCCTGCGTGCCGGCTTCGACAGCCTGCAGCTCACAACGATCTCGGCACCATTCAAGTCGGGCGCGGCCACGTATCGATTCGTTTCCTATTACAACGTGATCACACTGGCTTTCCGCGATTCATCGGTCTACGAGAACCCCGCTTTCGAATCGACGGTCCTGCAGGGGCTTCAAAAATCGTTCGATACAAAGACCGTCCGTTATGACAAAGCCACCGGCAAGTTCTACATCAGTGGCACCGACTCGATGCTGGCGATCCTGGACCCCGGAAAGCCCTGGTTTTTCCTTGGCTTCCAGAAAAAGCAGCCCGAGCTGACACGCAGGCTTTTCCCGCAGGCGGTGATCGCGCATTTCAAGCTTCTCTAAAAAGGTTGTTTTGACAACTATTTTTTATCTTTCAGGTCTAATTTGAAGATTATGCAGGAAGCGTATATCGTCGCCGGCTTTCGGACAGCAGTCGGGAAGGCCAAGCGTGGAGGATTCCGGTTCTATCGACCTGATGACCTCGCCATCGAGGTGATCAGCCGGCTTGTTCAATCCGTTCCGGGTCTCGACAAGGGCCGCGTGGACGATGTCATTGTGGGCAATGCCGTTCCGGAAGCGGAGCAGGGGCTCCAGGTGGGTCGCATTATTGCCGCCCGCGCCCTGGGCTATGATACGCCCGGGATGACGGTCAACCGGTACTGTGCCTCCGGTCTCGAAACCATCGCCATCGCCACGGCCAAGATCCGCATGGGCATGGCCGATTGCATCGTTGCCGGTGGGGTGGAGAGCATGAGCCTTGTGCCGACGGCGGGTTGGAAAACCGTGCCTGCCTATTCGATCGCCACCGACGAGCCGGACTACTACCTGAGCATGGGACTGACCGCCGAAGCCGTCGCCAAAGATTATAACGTGACACGTGCCGAGCAGGATGAATTCTCATACCAGTCGCACCAGAAAGCGCTTGCCGCCATCCAGAATGGCAACCTGAAGGAAGGCGTTCTGCCCATCACGGTCGAAGAGGTTTACCTGGATGAAAAGGGAAAGAAGCAGAAGCGATCTTTCACCGTGGATACCGATGAGGGCCCTCGTGCCGATACGTCGGCCGAAGCCCTGGCCAGGCTCAAACCTGTCTTTGCCGCGGGTGGCACCGTGACCGCGGGCAACTCGTCGCAAACCAGTGATGGCGCCGCGTTCGTCGTGGTGATGAGCGAGCGGCTTGTCAAGGAGCTGGGCATCCAGCCGATCGGCCGCCTCGTGGCATGTGCGTCGGCAGGCGTGCACCCACGGATCATGGGCATCGGTCCCGTTGCTGCCATCCCGAAAGTTCTCAAGCAAGCCGGCATGACGCTGGCGCAGATCAATACCATTGAGCTGAACGAAGCGTTCGCGTCGCAGGCGATCGCGGTCATTCGGGAGGCGGGCCTCGACCCGGCTCTTGTGAACCCCAACGGGGGTGCCATTGCCCTGGGCCATCCGCTCGGGTGCACCGGTGCCAAGCTGACGATCCAGGCATTGAACGACCTCAAGCGGACGGGTAAATCCTACGGTATGATCACGGCCTGCGTTGGCGGTGGGCAGGGCATTGCCGGAATCATTGAGCGGCTTTGACGCCGGACAACGCAGCCGTTTTGCATTTTGATCCAAAGCTGTTTTACAGGATATTTGCAGTCCTTTCGGATATCGATCTTCAACCAAACAAACGTACGCTTACGAGGTGACGCAGGAAAAAATTGTGCTTTACGCAGATGATGACACGGACGATCGTGCCTGGGTGAGTGATGCTTGCCGGAGCACCGGGTCGAGCCTGCAGATCCGCTTTGTGGAAAACGGCAAGCAGGTACTCGACTACCTGTCCGCAGGCGCCGGCGCACACCTTCCCTCCCTGATCGTGCTCGACCTGAATATGCCTGAGATGGACGGCCGCCAGACGCTCCAGCAGCTCAAGAGCCACCCGGCGTTCCGTGACATTCCGGTGGCCATCGTCACAACCTCCAGCAACAAGATCGACCGGGAGGTCTGCCACCGCCTCGGCGCCTCGCTCTACCTGACCAAGCCGGATTCGCACAGCAAATGGCAGGAGATCGTCCGCGAGCTTGAGCCGTTCGCCAGGTAAGTCGTAAAAACCTTTGCATCATTGTTGCATTTGATGTAGTTTCGGGAGCTAATCCTTTGTCGTACATGAAGCGTCTCTCGTTCCTTCTTTTCTTTGTCCTCATCGCTTTTATCGTTCCGTTTGCCCAGGGAAAACAGTCCATCACTTTGACCGGCGTGGTCACCGATGCGGTGAGTGGCAAGCCTGTGAGCGGCGCCAGCGTTTACCTCTCCGATGCGCGCATCGGTGTAACGGCTGATGCGGAAGGGCGCTACATTTTGCACAATTTACCCGCGGGGCATCACCTCATGGAGGTCTCCAGCATCGGCTATAATGCCCTGGTGGAGCATGTGGACGTAACGGCAACCAGCCAGCGAAATTTTTCGCTGGTGCCGGCAGTGGTGGAGAACCGGGGCGTGACGGTCACCGGTGTGGCGTCATCGACGAGCACGCGCAATACGCCCATGTCCGTCACTCTTGTTCGAAAGGCACAGCTCCTGGAAACGCCGGCTACCAATATTATCGATGCCCTGTCGAAGCAGCCGGGCATTTCGCAGATCAGTACCGGTCCTGCCATTTCGAAGCCCGTCATCCGGGGCCTGAGCTATAATCGTGTTGTGGTCGTGAACGATGGCGTGCGGCAGGAAGGACAGCAGTGGGGAGATGAGCATGGCATCGAGATCGACGAGGCAAGCGTGAGCCGGGTAGAGATCCTGAAGGGCGCTGCATCGCTGATGTATGGGAGCGATGCGATCGCAGGTGTCATTCATTTTATCTCGAACGTACCAGTGGCCGAAGGAACGATCAAGGGAAACCTGTACAGCAGCTACCAGACGAACAATCGCCAGGTTGGCCTCAACGCAAATGTTGCGGGCAACAATGGCGGCTTCAACTGGAACGTTTACGGCAGCTCAAAAGACGCGATGGATTACCGGAACCGCTTCGATGGGCGGGTGTTCAATTCGCGCTTCAACGAGCGCAACTTCGGCGGTTATGTTGGCGTCAACAAGCGCTGGGGTTTCAGTCACCTCGTGTTCAGCTCGTTCAACCAGAATATCGGTCTTGTCGAAGGCCTTCGCGAACCTGTATCGGGAGAGTTCCTGGTCAATGGCGGGTCCCCGCTGGAGCACGCCGCGACCAGTGGCGAGCTCCACAGCCGACACCTGTTCACCCCCCGCCAGAACGTTCAGCATTATAAGCTGACGAGCGATAACAGCGTGGGTGTGGGACGGAGCCGGCTGAAGATCAATCTCGGTTTCCAGGATAACCTGCGGCGCGAGTTCGGCGATGCGCAAGCGCCCGACCAGGAGGGGCTTTTCTTCGACCTGAAGACGGGCACCTATAACGTGCAATGGCATTTCCCGGAAGTGAAGGGGATCGAGACGACGATCGGAACAAGCGGCATGTACCAGGACAACCGCAACCGTGGCGCGGAAGCGCTGATTCCCGACTACAGCCTGTTCGATATCGGCGGCTTTGTGTTCATGCAGAAGACCCTTCGCCAAACGACGGTTACGGGCGGACTTCGCTACGACTCCCGCACGATCAATGCGCGGGCACTGACAGAAGGCGGGCAGCCCAAGTTCGATGCGTTCACGAAAAAATTCAGCAATGCATCGGGCAGTCTTGGCGCCAGCTATCACCCCGCAAGCTCCCTCACCGTGAAGGCGAATGTGGCGCGTGGGTACCGTGCTCCCACGCTGTCGGAGCTGGCCTCCAATGGCGCACACGAAGGCACGAGCCGGTACGAGTACGGAGCGCGTGACCTGTCCTCCGAAAAGAGCTGGCAGCTGGATGCCGGGTTCGATGTTGACTACGACCACCTGAGCTTTTCGTTCAGTACGTTTTACAACCGTATCCAGGACTATATCTTTTACCGGCGCCTGGCGGCCATGGGTGGCGGCGACTCGACGCTCCTGCTCAATGGAGAACGGCTGGAAGCGTTCCGGTATGGGCAGAGCGACGCAACCCTGTCCGGCCTTGAGCTGTCAGCCGATCTGCACCCGCACCCGCTCGACTGGCTGCATTTCGTCAATTCGGTTTCTTTCGTCCGCGGGCTGTTTGATGTGGCGATTGACAACAGCAAGAACCTGCCGACGATCCCGGCAACGCATTGGGTAAGCGAGCTGAAAGCCACGTTCCCCAAGGCCAATAGCTCGTTTCACAATTTGTATTTCCTGGTGGAGATGGATCGCACGTTCCGTCAAAGCCACCCCTTCTTTGGCTACAACACGGAAACCGGGACGCCCGGCTATGCCTTGCTCAATGCAGGTATCGGGACGGATGTGCAAGGCCATGGGCGCACGGTGTTCAGCCTGCATATTGCTGGTTCAAACCTGACTGATGAGGCGTACCAGAGTCATTTGAACCGACTCAAGTACACTGATGTGAACAGTGAGACCGGACGCCGCGGTGTGTTTGGGATGGGCCGGAATTTCTCCGTGAAGCTCAGCATCCCCCTTTCCTATACAATGAAAAAAAAGACCGTCGCGCAACCAGCGGGGTAGCGGGTTTTGCGTCGGTCCAAATCAAATGTATTCCTTACGTGGCGGGCACGGCAGCCGACTTGCGCTCACCGATCTGCTGGCGCCACATTGCATAATAAAGTCCTTTCTCCGAAAGCAGTGATTCGTGTGTGCCCGTCTCGGCAACGATGCCCCGTTCCAGCACATAGATGCGGTCGGCGTGCATGATCGTTGAGAGGCGGTGTGCGATGAGGATCGTGATCTGCTCATTCAGCGAGGAGATGTGGCGGATCGTCTGATTGATCTCTTCTTCCGTGATGGAATCGAGGGCCGATGTGGCTTCGTCGAACATCAGGAGGCGTGGATGCCGAAGGAGGGCGCGGGCGATGCTGAGCCGCTGCTTTTCGCCGCCGGACAGCTTCAGTCCGCCTTCGCCGATCATTGTATCGAGTCCTTTTTCGGCGCGCTCGAGAAGGTTGTTGCACGCGGCTTTCTGGAGGGCCTCGTTCAGGTCCTGTTCGGACGCTGTTGGATTGACGAACATGAGGTTCTCGCGGATGGTGCCGGAGAAAAGCTGCGTGTCCTGCGTAACGAAGCCGATCTGGTTGCGGAGGTCATCGAAGTGGATGCGGTTCTCGTCGATGCCGTTGTACAGGACGTTTCCTTCGTTGGGCCGGTAGAGGCCAACGAGCAGTTTCATGAGTGTCGTCTTTCCCGACCCTGACGGGCCGACAAAGGCGATCGTTTCTCCGCGCCGGACCGAAAAGCTGATGCCATCGATGGCCTTGTGCTGGGCTGTCTGGTGCTTGAACGTGACGCTGCGGAATTCGAGCTCGCCGATGGGGCCGAGGTGCTGCGGGTGCGCGGGCTGCGGCTCCGGCGGCTTTTGCATGAGTGTCTGGAAATTGTTGAGTGAGGCCTCGGCTTCGCGGTAGCTGAGAATGATATTGCCGATCTCCTGGAGCGGACCGAAAATGAAGAAGGAGTAGAACTGCATGGTCACCATCTGGCCCATGTCCATTTTATGCCGGAAGATGAGCCACATGAGCATGAAGAGGATCAGCTGGCGGAGCGTGTTGACGAAGGTTCCCTGGACGAAGCCGATGCTCCGGATGCGCTTCACTTTGGTCAGCTCGAGGCCGAGGATCTTATAGGTGTTCTTGTTCAGGCGCGACACTTCCTGGTCGGTCAGGCCGAGGCTTTTGACGAGCTCGATGTTGCGAAGCGATTCCGTCGTGGAGCCCGCGAGGGAGGTGGTCTGGCTGACGATCACTTTCTGGATCGATTTGACTTTCTTACTCAGCAGGTTGGAGATATACATCAGGATACCGACGCCGCCGAAATATATGAGCGGCAGCGACCAGTGAATGCTGAAGGCGAAGAAGGCGACGATGATGATGCCGATCAGCACGGTGAACAGGATGTTGACGAAATTGGAAATGAAGCGTTCCGTGTCGGTACGCACTTTTTGGAGAATGCTGAGGGTTTCGCCGGAGCGCTGGTCCTCGAACTCGTGGTAGGGCAGCTTCATGGCGTGCTGGAGGCCGTCGGTGAAAACGCGGGCGCCAAATTTTTGCACGATGACGTTGAGGAAATAGTCCTGGAAGTTTTTCGCGATGCGGCTCACCATGGCCACGCCGATGGAGCAGAGGAGGAGGTAGATGACGCCGGGGGCGATCCAGGAAAAGCTGTAGAAATAGCGGTCGGAAGGAACGGCGATGCCGGCCTCGGAGTCGTGGACGTAGTCGCTGCCGAGGCGGACCAGCTTGCCGAATATGATCGGGTCGAGGAGGGAGAAGCCGATGTTGACTGCTGCCAGGATCAGCACCAGGGTCACCATCAGCTTGTATGGGCGCAGGTAGTGGAGAAGAATCTTCATGAGATAAAGATAGTGGTTGGTGGAAGGGGACTGGTGGCGGGGGTGTTTGGATTTTGCGATTTACGGTTTTAGATTAGAGTTTGAACCACGAAGGCGCGAAGGGCGCGAAGGAGCACAGAGGAGTGAATAGTGAATGGTGAATCGTGAGTGGGTCGTTTGGAAAGCCTGCTGTACGTCATTGCGAGGAACGAAGCAATCTCCTGCACCTCCAGACGGCTGGCC
>JAQBNP010000001.1 GCA_028288515.1 Flaviaestuariibacter sp.
GTCATCCCGAGCGCCCCGCGAGGGAGCCCCTGCGTTACGCACGCTGTCATGCTGACGCATGTCAGCACCTTTCCCTTACAAAGGCAGCCCGGGGCGCCAGGATTCTCACGCGCCGACCAGCACCTCCCCGGCTGTCATCCCGCAGGGACCCGAAACGTGCGGTTTGAACCACGAAGCCACGAAGCGCGCAAAGTAGCACAAAGGCAATCCCTTTGCGGTTCCTTTGCCCCTCCGCGCCCTTTGCGTTTACGGCTGATTCTCCCAAGCGAGTCGTTCCGGAAGTCATCTTCAATAATCACTATTCACTGCTCACCGCAGCACGCGTCACCGACCCGGGCATCGAACACTGATCATCGATGATTGATCACCCTTCCCCGCACCGCGCTTCCCTTCGGACAACTCCCCCGGGAAGTAGGTGGTCGTGAGTAGCGAGTGGTCAGGGAGTGAATGATGAAGGCCATACCACCCACGCCTCCCGTTTTGCCCGCATGACCCAACTTCGTATCTTGACCGCAAATCAAAAACATGTACCCCGACACCCCAGCTGGTAACGCCGAACCACACCTGTTTACCAATGATGACCTTATCCTCCATACGGAGGCATCGACAGGACAACGATTTCTCAACTTTATGATCGACGCCGTCGCCGTGCAGTATGGGCTTTCGTTTCTGACAGCCTCACTTGTCCTGGGCGCTGCCTATCTCCTGTTTCCCGGCGTGGCGGAAGAAGACCTCCTGCTGGAACACACACTCTCATTCGTGCTGATCAGCTGTTTCTTCAATATCGTCAACATCACCATCTATTACACGTTTTGCGAAAAGGTCTTTGGCGGCCGCACCCTCGGTAAGCTGATCACAGGTACCAAAGCCGTCCGCACGGATGGCTCGCCCCTCTCCCTTCGCAATGCCTTGCTACGCTCCTTGAGCCGCATGGTTCCGTTCGAGCCCTTCAGCGGCTTCGGCGATCACCCCTGGCACGACACCTGGACCGACACCATGGTCATTCGTAACCGATAACAAAAAAGCCTTGCATGATGCAGGGCTTTTTTATGATCAATCCAGCACCGGCCGCAGCCAGCGCTCGGCCTCCTCAAGCGACATACCCTTGCGTCGGGCATAATCCGCAAGCTGGTCGCGACCAATCTTACCCAACCCGAAGTAGTGACTTTGCGGATGCGCGAAGTACCAGCCGCATACCGATGCGGGCGGGTTCATGGCAAGGCTTTCCGTGAGCTCGATGCCGATCGATTCCGTCGCGCCGAGCAGCGAGAACAGCTTCAGCTTCTCCGTATGATCGGGGCAGGCCGGGTATCCGGGCGCCGGGCGAATGCCTTTATAGCCTTCGCGGATCAGCTCCGCATTTGTCAGGCTCTCGTCTTTTGCATAACCCCAGTGCTCTTTTCGCACGGCCTCGTGAAGGCATTCCGCGAGCGCCTCTACAAAGCGGTCCGCCAGGATCTGCACCAGGATCTTATTGTATTCGTCGTGGTCCGCTGCAAAGCGGTCGATATGCTGCCGCGCCCCCTGGATCGTAACGGCAAAAGCGCCCATATAATCGGTTGCGCCGCCCACGGTCGACGGCTTCACGAAATCAGCCAGCGAGTAGCTTGGTTGCCCAACGGCTTTCTTCATCTGCTGGCGCAGGCTTTCGAGAAGCACCTCGCCGCCGGCGGTCTGAAGCGTGATCGTGTCGCGGTTATTGGAGAGCGCAGGCCAGAAGCCGATAACAGCCTCGGCCGTGAACCATTTTTCTGCCACGATCCGCTCCACCATCTTCTGCGCATCATTGTAGAGGCGCGTTGCTTCCGTTCCGAAGATGGGGTCAGTGAGAACGTCGGGGAAGCGCCCGGGCATTTCCCAGCCGATAAAGAACGGTCCCCAGTCGATATAGCGCGCGATCGTTCCGAGGTCATATTCATGAAACACGCTAACGCCATCGCTCGCCGGCTTCACCGGCACATATTTTTTCCAGTCGAAATATTCCTTGGTGACCACAGCTTCCTCATACGGGATCTGCACCTTGTGCTTTTGCTTGTTGAGGAACTGCTGGCGGAGCCCTTCGTATTCGACACCTATGCCTTTAAGGAAACCGGCCTTGCTCTCTTTGTTCAACAGGTTGCTCACCACCGTGACGCTGCGCGAAGCATCGAGCACGTGAACGACGCCGCCGTCATACTCGGGTGCGATGCGAACGGCCGTATGTGTACGGGAGGTCGTCGCCCCGCCGATCAGAAGGGGCTGCCTCATGTTCCGACGCTTCATCTCGCGGGCGATATGAACCATCTCGTCAAGGGACGGTGTGATGAGGCCGCTGAGACCGATCACGTCGACGTTCTCTTTTTGCGCCGTGTCGAGGATCTTATCCGCCGATACCATGACGCCCAGGTCAACAACATCATAGCCATTACAGCCAAGCACAACACCCACGATGTTCTTGCCGATATCGTGCACGTCTCCTTTCACGGTTGCCATCAGCACTTTCGCGGCGCCCGCTGCTTCCTCGTTCCTGGTGCCGGCGGCAAGGTGCGCTTTCATGCGATCCTCTTTTTCCTGCTCGATGAAGGGTGTCAGAACCGCCACCGCTTTTTTCATCACGCGTGCGCTCTTCACCACCTGCGGCAGGAACATCTTGCCCGACCCGAACAGGTCTCCCACCACGTCCATGCCCGCCATGAGCGGCCCCTCGATCACGTCGAGCGGCTTGGGGTAGGCAAGACGTGCTTCCTCTGTATCTGCTTCGATATGATCCGTGATGCCATTGACAAGAGCATGCTTGAGCCTGTCCTCAACTGAGCTGGTCCGCCAGGCCTCGTCCTTTATTTCTTCCTTTCCCTTCGCTTTGACGGTCTCGGCAAAGCCGACAAGCCGCTCGGTCGCATCATGGCGCCGGTTGAGAATAATGTCCTCGCAGAGCTCGCGAAGCTGCGGCTCGATCTGGTCATAGACAACCAGTTGGCCCGCATTCACGATCCCCATGTCCATGCCCGCGCGGATGGCGTGGTAGAGGAACACGGCGTGGATCGCTTCGCGCACATGATCATTGCCCCGGAAAGAAAAGGAAACGTTGCTGACGCCGCCGCTCACTTTGGCCAGCGGCATCTTTTGCTTGATGATCCGCGTGGCCTCGATGAAGTCCACCGCGTAGTTATTGTGCTCTTCGATACCGGTGGCGATCGCGAAGATATTCGGGTCGAAAATGATGTCCTGCGGCTCGAAGCCCACCTCGCTCACAAGGATGTTGTAGGCCTTTTCGCAGATGGTCACGCGGCGCTCGAGCGTGTCGGCCTGCCCTTGCTCGTCGAAGGCCATCACGACCACGGCGGCGCCATACGCGAGGCAGATCTCCGCCTGCTGGCGGAACTTCTCCTCACCTTCCTTCATCGAAATCGAGTTGACAATGCACTTGCCCTGCACGCATTTCAGTCCCGCCTCGATGATCTCGAACTTCGACGAGTCGATCATGATCGGGATGCGGGCGATGTCGGGCTCGGCCTGCAGCAGGTTCAGGAAATCGGTCATGGCCCGGACGCCATCGAGGAGCGCGTCATCCATATTTACGTCAAGCACCTGTGCGCCGCTTTCCACCTGCTGGCGGGCAACGGACAGGGCCTCCTCAAATTTCCCCTCACGAATGAGGCGCGCGAATTTCTTTGACCCGGTGACGTTGGTCCGCTCGCCGACATTGACAAAATTGCTTTCGGGGCGAACCACCAACGGTTCGAGCCCGCTGAGACGGAGATAAGGCCTGATAACGGTTGTTTCGGTCATGTTTCTTATTGCTCTTTTTCTGAACCACGAAGCCACGATGGGCACCAGGTGGCACAAAGAATTGTTTGTTAGGTTGACGAGCCGGGCACGAAGAAGAATCGCTGTGCTCCTCCGTGTTCTTCCTGTCTTAGTGGTTCAATGACATGTCCACCACCGGCAGTTTGCGCGGCTGGATCTTCCGCACCTGCTCGGCAATATGCCGGATATGATCGGGCGTGGTGCCGCAGCAGCCGCCAACGATGTTGACGAAGCCCGCTGCCGCCCACTCTTCGATGAAGTGCGCGGTGTCGGACGGACTCTCATCGTACTCCCCCATGGCATTCGGGAGACCGGCATTCGGGTAGGCAGACGTGTAGCATTCGGCGATCGTGCTGAGCTCCTCGACATGGGGACGCATCTCCTGTGCGCCCAGCGCGCAGTTGAGACCGACGCTGAGAGGACGCGCATGCCTGATCGACGTATAGAACGCTTCAAGTGTCTGCCCGCTCAGCGTCCGGCCGGAAGCGTCCGTGATGGTTCCGCTGATCATGATGGGAAGCTCGGGCTGACCGGTTTCGCGGAAATATTTCTTGACCGCAAAGATGGCCGCCTTCGCGTTGAGCGTGTCGAAGATCGTCTCGATGAGAAGGAGGTCAACACCGCCATCCACCAGTCCTTTCACCTGCTCGTAATATGCATCGACGGCCTCGTCGAAGGTCAGGGCACGGAAGCCGGGGTTGTTGACGTCGGGTGACAGGGAGAGCGTCTTGTTCATGGGGCCGATCGCGCCGGCCACGAATTTCTGCTCGCCGGATCCCACGAGCGAGCAGGCTTCCCTGGCGATGCGCGCAGCTGCCACGTTGATCTCGTAGGCAAGGTCTTCCATGCCGTAATCGGCAAGCGACACGCGCTGGGCGTTGAATGTATTTGTTTCGATGATGTCCGCACCGGCCTCGAGGTAGTGGCCGTGGATCTCGCGAATGATATCGGGACGCGTCAGGCACAGAAGGTCGTTATTGCCCTTGATGTCGGAAGCCCAGTCCTTGAACCGCTCGCCGCGGTAGTCTTCCTCGGCCAGGTTATAGCGCTGGATCATGGTGCCCATGGCGCCGTCGATGATGAGGATGCGCTCGCTCAGTAGATCACGGATGTCTGTCATAAATGGTCATTTAGACAGCGGATGGGAACGGGTCGGACTGACGGCTGATAAACGGGAAGGAACAGGGAGGAGAGTTTCTTGCGTTTATTAGTTCCGTTAAGCCGAACAATAAACAAATCCGCTAGTGTGCGGCAAAGCTACGGGGTGATCGACAATTTTAGATTGCCGATTTTAGAATGAACAGCCTTTCACGAAAAGAAGCAAAGGGGGCTGTTCCTTTGTGCACCTTTGCGCCCTTCCTGCCTTCGTGGTTCAAATTCACGCACCCATCCGGATCCCTACGATATGACAGCAGAGAACGCATGCCCGCTGCGATCAGAAATCTAAAATCGTAAATCTAAAATGGTCCTACCTGCTGCTCACATAGTTCTCGATCGGCAGGCGGTTCTGCAGGCTTCGCGCCAGCGTCATCTCGTCGGCATATTCGAGCTCTCCGCCGAAGGCGATGCCCCGCGCGATCGTGGTCACCTTGGTGGTCGACGGCAGCTTCTTCTGGATATAGTAAATGGTTGTATCGCCCTGGATGGTCGGGCTCAGCGCAAAGATGATCTCCACGGTCCCTTCCTTTCCAACCCTGTGGGCCAGCGTATCGATGTTCAGTTGCGATGGACCGACGCCATCAAGAGGTGAGATAACGCCACCAAGCACATGGTAGGTACCGTTGAACTGCTGGGTGCTTTCAAGGGCGATGACGTCGCGGATATTCTCCACCACGCAGATCACATCCTGCTTGCGGGCCGAGTTGGCGCAGATGGAGCAGATGTCGGCATCGGCAACATTATGGCAGCGCTGGCAGAACTGGATCTCCGTTCGCATGCGGCTCACCACCTCGCTGAAATGACCCACCTCCTCCGGCTCCTGCTTCAGCAGGTGCAGCACGAGACGAAGGGCCGTTTTCCGGCCAATGCCGGGCAGCTTGGCAAACTCGTTGACCGCATTTTCCAGTAAGGCTGATGAGAATTCCATGAGGGTCTAAAGGTACGAAAACAGGGGCGGAGAACGGGTTAAAGAACCGAAAATAAACGGCCCGCAAACGGTGGCCGGTTACTCTTAACATTTCCTTTCCGGCCTTGAACAGGCGCGGGTTTCAGCCACCTTGTGCTCTCCCTTCCTCACCGGAGCAGCAACACATTTCCCTTGGACATGATGCGGCTGCCGTCCGCCAGCTCGCCCACCGCCAGCCACACAAAATTGTTCGTGCCCTGCCTCTTGCCGCGCCAGGTGCCGTTCCATCCACGTGCGGGATCAGTGGTCTCAAAGACCATCTCGCCCCACCGGTTGAAGACCTTGAAATCGACCAGCTTCAGCCCGATCGGGAACGCATGCAAGAGGTCGTTATGACCGTTGCCATCCGGTGTGAAGGCCGTGGGCACATAGATGCGCGGCTCCTTGAACACCTTCACGCTGACGTCATCGGTGGCCGTGCATCCCGTGGCCGCCGTCACCGTCAGCCGGAACGTCGTATCGCCCTGCAGGCGACCGGTTGGACTTGCCAGCGTCGCCTGATCAAGTGGCCCTGCAGGTGACCATAGGTAGGATCCGCCGCAGCAGCCCGTCAGCTGGAAGGGCACACCCGGGGAAACCGTAAGGTCGGGGCCGGCATTCGCCGTTGCGGGCTCTTTTGGAACCACCGGCACGGTGACCGGTAGCGAGGCACACCCGTTCTTCGAAACGGCCACCAGCGTTGCATCGTAGGGAATGGCCTGGGCATATTGGTGTGTCGGTGCGACTGTGGTGCCTGTCGCGCCATCCCCGAACGACCATCGATACGTTGTGAATGCGTCTGTGCCGGTGCTCCTGTTCGTGAACTGCGCCTGCCGCTTCTCGCACAGCAGCGCCACTTCGAAAGCAGGGGTGGGTATCGAATCGAACTGGATGCCGCTATAAGTGGTATCAACGCGCACGATAGACGAGCAAGGGCCGTTCTCCTGCTGCCGGATGCTCAGCCGGATCGGGAACTGTGATGGCGTCGCAGGAAGGGTGACATCGACGGGCGAGCCGCTATATGTTGCCGTGCCGACAAGCCAGGAATACTGGGCGCCGGGATAGCTGTTCTTCGCCGTCAGGCGCAGCTTGCGCGCGCAAAAATCCAGTGTATCTACGGTGAAGGCGGCATTGACGCTGCTGCTTCCCAGGCCTTTGAGGATCGAGACCATACCCTCGCAAAGCGCGATGCCTTCCCTGCGCCGGTTGAACGTCAGGCTGTAATACTGCTCGTTGAGAAAAACGCCCAGCTCAATGCGCGCCTGTGTCCAGGTGGCGCCGCCATCCGTTGTCGTATAGCAGAAATTGCCGGTTCCGAGCACCCAGCCGGTCTGCTCGTCCAGGAAGGCAATGTCGTAAACAGCCGTCACGCCGGGCGGGGTGCGCACCTGCCAGGTAAAGCCCCGATCGCCGGAGTAAAGCAGCTTGGTACCGGACGCCATCCAGATATGATCGGGCGAGACCATCTTCACTTTGAAGAATGTTTCGCCGGATGGATGGTAGGCGGACGTGTGTGTCAGGCCGCCGTCAAAGGTGCTGACCATGAGGCCATTCTCTCCGACCATAAACCCATTGGTGGCATCATAGAAATCCAGGGTTTTCAAGGCCTCGTTCCCGATCGGCGTATGGCGGTAGGTCCATGTTTTTCCGCCATCCCCCGTGCGCATGAACATGCCGTTGCTGAGCGTGCCGAAGCCAATGAGTGGCGTCTTGAACTGGATGTCCGTGACCATCGTATCGGAGCCATAATTGGCGATATGGCTCATGGCTTTCCAGGAGCGCCCGCCGTTGACGGTGTTGTATACGTACCAGCCGGTAAGGTTCAGCGGCAGCGCGATCCAGCCCTTGTCCGCATCGATAAATTGGAAGGCCCCGGCATTGTCAACATAGTTCATGGAGCGCACCTGGCTCACCCATGCGTCCTCATCGGTAAGATTGCCCGGTGTGAAATTGATCTGCCCGATGGCGCCGCACCAATAGATCCCTGTTGGCCGCACAGCGACGGAAAAGAAATCGTCGCCGCTGGCACCGCGGTGACTGGTCCAGGTGGCGCCGCCATTCGTTGTCGACAGCACCGTAGCGTCCGATCCCACGCAGGTGCCGTTCTGCGCATCGGTAAAGACGATCTGCCGCAGGCGTGCCGTCGTTCCACTCACCTGCTCGGTCCAGGTGGCGCCGCCGTCCGCGCTGTGGTAGACCGCCCCCATATCGCCGCAGGCCCATAGCTGTCCACCCGCTGCAGTAATCGAGGTGGGGTACTTGAACAGCGTCGTAGTCGTGAACTGGCGCGTCCATGTGGCGCCCCCATCGGTGGTCTTGAGAATGAAGCCGTTGCCGGTACTGAACTCATTGCCGCAGACCCAGCCGGTGTTGGCATCGGTAAAGACGGCGGACCAGTAATAGTGATCGGTGTTTGAAACGAGTGTTGTCCACGAAGCGCCGCCATTGGTTGTTTTCAGGATGGTCCTCATTCCCACCACCCACCCGGTTTGCTCGTCGGCGAAGTCGATCCCGTATAAGCGAAATGTCGTCCCCGACACCTGCTGCGTCCACGACGTTCCGCCGTTGCCCGAGTAAAGGATGGTACCGTTCTCGCCCACCGCCCAGGCTTTCAGCGGCCCGACGGTCTTGATGTTTTCCAGGTGGGCCGTGGTGCCGGTGTTCTGCGCATGCCAGGACGCGCCGGCATTGCTGGTCTTCATGATCGTGCCGTAGTAGCCGGCGGCGAGGCCGTTGTTATTGTCCCGGAAGCTGATACCGCACAGGAGCTGAAGCGGGTCGTAGCTGGCAAAGTTCCAAGTCTTCCCGGCATCGGTACTGCGCACGAAATTGCCGAGGCCGGTTGCATAGGCCACATCGTCGGTCGCGAAGCGAAGTCGCCTGTGGTAGTAGCGCGCACCGCTGCTCAGTATGCGCCAGTCGATATCGGCCGTGGGCTCCAGCCGCAAAATGGTGCCGGGTCGGGCGGAGAGAAAGCCGGTGGTCCCAATCAATTGGACATCGAGAAATTCGAGGGTATAGGGAATGCTGTTCGCAAGGCCGTTGCTGTTCATCTGCGTCCAGGTAGCGCCGCCGTCCAGGGTCTTCATCACCCGTCCCTGGTAGCCCGCGACTATGCCGTAGGAGGGTGTCTGGAAATCAACCGCGTAGTAGCCGAAGCCCGTCAGCACGCGCGTCCAGGTGATGCCGCCGTTGGTGGATTTGAAAACGCCGTTGGGGTCGTTGCACATGATGATCGTTGCCGGGTCGATCATTTTGACGGCCAGGTTTGGACCGGTAAAGCCTGTGCTGGCAGGGATCCACGTGGCGCCGCCGTTATGGGTGACGAAGAGAATCCCGTTGTTGCCGCATGCCACCGCGTCCTGCGCACCGGCACAGGACACCGCGAAGAAATTGGCGCCGGGCGGCGCCGCCTGGATCGTCCACGAAGCGCCACTGTTTGCGGTCTTCAGGATCTGCCCGCTGGCGGTCACTGCCCAGCCGGTGGCGCTGTCGGCGAACGCGAGCCCGTTGATGGTGGCCGTTGTCGGGAGCGAAAGGCGCTGCCAGAGACAGCCGCTGTTGGATGTTTTGATCACGGTGCCGTTCGCGCCCGCCGCATAGCCCACCGTCGGGTGTGGAAAGCGGATCGCGTTCAGCTCGTCCGTGATGCCCGTCTCCAGGAACGTCCAGGTGCCGCCCGCGTCATAAGTTTTCTTCACGAGGCCGCCGAAACCGCAGGCATAGCCGGTATCGGGCGAGGTCATGGCAAGATGGTAGACGCTGTTGGTCTGCGTGTTGATCCATTGCGCGCTGAGGTCGCTTGATAAAAACAAGGAAGTCAAAAGAAGGATCGACTGCAGCAGCCGAGCCGTTGACGATAATTGCCTGCCGGTGCCGGATACAGGCAGGGCAGTCGGTGGAACAATGGTACGGAAGCCAACGGACGGGGGCATAAGCAGGCAGGTGTTGGACAGACCTCAAATATAAGAAAAGCGGCCTGCCGACGGAAGCGGCTCAGAGGTTCACCTCGAACTCATTTTCAACTCCTGCCTTGATGGCGGCGCGTCGCTCGATCGGCTTCACGACCTCGGGCTGGCGCTTGTTGACCGGGAATTGTCCCGGGTCCCACACGCCATTGCCATTGCGGTCATACAGCACGCGGAGCTCATAGTCGCCGGGCATAAAGAAGGCATTGGTGAATGTGCCGGTCGGAACGGCTGCCGAGAACACAAGCGCATTGTTCTGGTAGAACAGCAGCACGGGCCGCTGCTTCAGGTCGACCCCGCGCAGGCGGATCGACACCGTGGCATAGTCGCTGCGCTTACGCGTGGTGAAATGGATCGTATCGCTCTTGGTGAGGGCGCGGCCGGCGGAGTCGTCTGCAAAGCCTTTATCAAGCTCGAGGTGGTAGGCTGTTCCCTCCTTCCAGGTTGTTTTAAGGTTGATCTTCTGGCGTGTCGAATCCAGGCGGACGGTGAACGGCGCCGGTGTGAATGTGCTGTCGGTGGAAAGGCGAATGCCCGTGGAATCGAAACGGCGCAGCGGTTTCTCGAAGCGCAGCTGGAGATCGGTGAGGAGGTCCTGCGTTCCGTTCTGCAGCGTGGTGGTGACGCGGAGCCGCTTGTCGGTCGAGGGGCGGTCGCGGCCCGTGACGGCGCCGGTGTTGACGGTGATGGGCGCTGCAGGTGCGGCTTCGCGGTAAGCCAGGATCGTGAGGGGCGCCGTGCCGCGGCGCACAACGATCGCGGAGTCGAGGAAGCCGAATGCCTGCTGGGTGCGGCTTTGGTAGCGGCGCAGGTTGGACGGGTCGCCGAGAGCATAGACAGCGAACGTACCGGCGGGAAGGTTGCGGAACGTGAATTCGCCGGCGCTGTTGAGGCGCGCCACGTAGCGAGGGCGGCCGGTGATCACGGCGGAGTCCGACAGGCTCGGGTAGAGAAGCACCGTGAGCGTCGTATCGATGCGGCCGGTTTCGGCCATCAGCACCTTACCGGTGAGGGTGAGCGAGTCGAGCGCGGGACCGGTCGAAAACGTATAGGTGAAGTTGCGCAGGACATTGCCTTCGTTGATGTCCTTGATGGCGTTGCCGAAATTAAACGTATAGGTCGTGTTGGCCTCGAGCGAGTCGGGCAGCCGCACGGTGACGGTCCGCAGCTTGACCTCCACACGTGGATTGACGGCGAAGGTGGGTGTGAACAGCAGGTTCTTCTGAACGTCCTGCAGGTCGACGAACTCGTCGAACTGCAGCTCGATGGTGCGTGCGCGGACATTGACGGCGGAGTCGGGAGGTGTGGCTTTCAGGAGCCGCGGGGGCACCGTATCGCGGGGGCCGCCCTCAGGCGGAACGATATTGGCACAGGAAGATCCCGCAAGCGAGAGGACGGCCATCGCCGCTCCGAAAAGAAGAACAGGAAACTTCATGAGGAGACAAACTTAGGGTGTTTCGGAGTGGAACCACCAAGACAGGAAGAGCGCAAAGGGTCACGAAGGATGATTTTAGGAAAAAAACAAGAAAAGCAGTTGCCCCCAACTTCGCCAGCTTTGGAACGATCGCGAACTTTCGCTTATGTACGAGCCCCTAACGACGGAAGTGGAGTCCTATGGCAAGCAGGTCGTGGACATTGCCTTTCGCGTCCACACAAAGCTTGGACCAGGGCTATTGGAAAGCATTTATGAAAAGTGTTTTTGCTTTGAGCTCGAGCAAAGAGGGGTACCTACCGGCGCCAGGAATGGGTGACCATTTCATATGATACCCTCATGATCGAGCAAGCACTGAAGCTGGATATCCTGATTGCCGGAGCGATCATCGTGGAGCTAAAAGCACAGGATGATTTTCACCCTGTTTGGGACGCACAACTCCTCAGTTACCTGACACTCAGTCAAAAGCGGCTGGGATACCTCATCAACTTTCATGTACCGCACATGAAGAAGGGGATCAAGCGCTTCATCCTCTAAACTTTTGTGAGACTTAGCGCTCTTCGTGCCTTAGTGGTTTTCAGCAACTCTCATGATAAACCGCGCTGGCTCCTCCTCTTCCTCCTTCAGCTCGTGCAGCGCCACCGCCAGCTTGTTCGTTTTCACGAAGCCGCACCAGTGGCAGTCCTCCTTGCCGCAGCCCGTATAGAAATCCTTGCTGCGCACCTTGTCATACACCGTCCGGATCTGTTCCTTCACATCGGCGATATCCATTTCATTCACCACCACCTGCTCGCGGTGGTAGTCCTTTTTCTTCGTCGGCTCGATGAAGTCGAACTCGATGGCGACCGTGTTCCATTCCGGCTTGTAGGCATCCATCATCAGCTTGTAGAACACTGCCTGCCGCCAGTAGTCGCCCCCTGCGGGGATCTTCGGGTTCGGTCGCGCAAACTTCTCCTTACACTTCTCAGGGTCGCCGGTCTTGTAGTCCACGATGGTGACCTCCTTGCCGCGGAACTCGATCTTGTCGAGCTTTCCTTTCAGCAGCATGCCGTCCACCGAGACGTTGCGGATATTGTGCTCGATGAGATTGACGCTGTTGAACGTGCCGCTGTATTTCGTAAAATAATTCCTGAGGATCTCGGTGCCGTACTCGAGCCGGCGGGCGAACTGCTCACGCGTGAAGCTCTCGCGGTGGCGGTTCATATACCAGGTGAAGTCGGCGAGCAGCTCGCTCACCGGTGGCAGCGCTCCTTTTTCTTTTTGCTTGTGAAAGAGGTGCTCGAGGGCATGGTGTACGGCGGACCCGAACTCAGCAGCTTCGTTCTTTGGAGAGGGAATGCGCACGACGTTGCGGAAATAAAACTCGAGGGGGCAGCGGAGGTAGTTGTTCAGCGCCGACACGTTCATCACGAAGCTGCCGATGGCGCGCGTGACGAGCTCCTCGTCGAGAGCGGCCACTTCAGGGGCGAGGCGGCTGCTGAATTGCAGGGCCGCGAACTCCGCCACCACCGCGCCGTCGAGACGCACGCGGCTGCCGGCCAGGTCGATCACCTCGTTGATCTCGGCGAGGAACATGGACGGCTCCAGCGGCTTGCCTTCTTCGGTGTGCGCGCTGTAGGAGATGACAAGGTGCTTCTTCGCGCGGGTGAGCGCCACGTAAAAGAGGCGGCGCAGCTCCTCGGTATCATTGCCGGCAGCGTTCGAGGCAAATAAGGTATCGGGGAACGTGAAGCCGCTGTAGGGCTTTCGCTTTTTCTCCCATGACGATGCGTTGCAGCCCACGAAAAAAACGTGCTCGTACTCGAGGCCCTTGGAGCCGTGGGCGGTCAGGAGGTTGACGCCTTTTTCGTTGCCGGCCACCTGCACGAGGGGCAGCACGAGACCCTCCTTGCGCATGAGGCCGATGCGGTTGAGGAAGGCATCGAGCGTGATGTACGGGTGGCGACGGGTTTCGTCCTTCACGTGGTTATAGAAAGCGGTGACGACCTGCAGCAGCCATGCTTTTTCGGGATGGTTGACGATGTGGCTGAGGAAGCCTCCTTCGCGGATCACCTTCTCGAGGAGTGTCTGCAGGGTTTCGTTGCGCACAGCGCCGATGAGGCCTTCCACCTGGTGAACGGCTTCGCAGAGTTTTTTGTCGAGACCGGTATCGAACAGGTCCCGTGGGGCCTGCTTCCTGCGGTCGCATACGTAGCGGCGGAGGGAGGTGCGGTTCTGCCCGCGGCCCTGGTAGTTTTCTTCGGAAACGAGCATGCTCGCCTTGGCGATCTCCACGGGTGGGATGCCCCACCATTCGAAGTGGAGGATCTCGAAGAGGAGCTCATCGCCGCCGTAAGGCATGTCGTGCTCGGCGGCGAGGTAGTCGAGCATGGTGAGGAGCTGGCGGATGACGGGCTGCTCGAGGATATTGAGGTTGCGCTTGGTGAAGTAGGGAAGTCCCTTGAGGCGGAGGTAGTTGGCGAGCTCCTCGCCGTAGCGATTCTCGCGGTAAATGACGGCGATGTCGCTGCCCGCCACGCCCTGCTCCAGCAGCTTCTCGATGGCGACTGTCACGCCGATCATTTCCTCGCGGACGGTGAGGTATTCGAGGGCAAGAGGAGTTTCTGATTTCGGATTTCGGATTTCGGATTGGGTGACAGCGGCTGAGTTGATTTCTGATTTCTGATTTCTGATTTCTGATTGGCTCTTCCCGCCTTCATCATTCTCTTCCCCACTCACCACTGACAACTCACCACTCACCGCCCCACTCACCACTGACAATTCACCACTTACTATTGATTCTTCACCATTCACTATTGCGTATTCACTATTCACTCCTCCCACCCGGCTCACCAGTTCCTTGCTCAGCCCCCCGATGCGTTTGACGAGCCTCTCTTCATTGCGGTCGATCAGCGCTTTGGAGACGTCGAGTATGGGCTGTGTGCTGCGGTAGTTGCTCGTGAGCACGACGGTCAGCAGGTCTTCGGCATAGCCTTCGGCGAAGGCCATCATGTTCTCCACGTTGGCGCCCTGGAAGCGGTAGATGCTCTGGTCGTCGTCGCCGACGACAAAGACGTTGGGCTTGTCCCAGAAGGAGATCAGCAGCTGCACGATGCGGTTCTGCGCGCCCGACGTATCCTGGTATTCGTCCACCAGGATATACTGGTATTGTTCCTGGTAGGTGCGGAGCAGGGTTTCGTTGGTTTCGAAGGCCTCGATCACCCAGGAGATCATGTCGTCGAAGTCGTAGCGGTTGCGACCGCGCATGAGTTCGTTGAATTTCTTGAATTCGTTGCAGGCCGCGCGCAGCTTTTCCATGCGCTCGCGTTGCTCGTCGATCTTGTCGGTACGGACATCGCCTTTTTTGAAGCTCTTGGTGGCGCGCTTGCAGATGTATTCGTCGCGGTTGGGGAGGTCGTTGAGGTATTCGTCGATCTTGCTGCAGATATGGTCGCCGGTCCATCCTTCGCGCTTCATGAGGGAGAAGAGCGACTGCAGGCCGGAGATCTCGAAATAGACGTCGCCGCGGTAGCGCTTGAGCGGGTGGTCCTTGGGGAAGCCGTCGATCAGCTCTTTGAGGAGCTCGATGCGCTCGAGGTCCGAGATGGGGTCGAGGGCGGTCTTTTCGAAGAGGGCGAGGTTGTCCTGGATCACCTCGTTGCAGAAGGCGTGGAAGGTGTGAATGGCGACCTTGTAGGCGTCGGGGCCGATGAAGGACTGGAGGCGGCGGCGCATGGCCACAACGCCGGCGTCGGTATAGGTGAGGCAGAGGATGTTCTGGGGCTCTACCTGTGCGTCGGACAGGAGGATGCGGCCGATGCGGGCGGAGAGGATCTGGGTCTTGCCTGTACCCGGACCGGCAATGACCATCACAGGACCTTCAACGCCGTCAACGGCCCGGCGTTGTTCGGGGTTGAGGCGGGCGTATTCGGTATTGAAATGCTGGAGGAATTTTTCGCGGTTTGTCATGAAAAGTAAAGGTAGGCGAAGGGAGAATGGAATGTCGAATATTGAATATGGAACAGGGAATGTCGAAGTCCCTTTTCGGTCACTCCGTCAGGACCGGGCTGTTCCATTTCGACATTCGAAATTCCTTGTTCGTGATTCGATATTCCCGCCTTTCTCGCAAAGCCGCAAAGGCAACAGCCAGCGGCGCAAAGGGATGTTGCCGTCAGCCCGGGGAGGAGGGACCAAAGACTGGCAGGAGTGAATATCCAGCAATGACTATCGAACAGGATATATCGAAGTCGTTGTTCGCTCACTCCTTCAGACGCGGCTGTTCCATTTGAAAATTCGACATTCCTTGTTCGTTATTCGATATTCAATTTATCAGCCACTTCACTCGCTCTCGCGCACGGCTGTTCCATTTCGAAATTCGACATTCCTTGTTCGTTATTCGATTTTCAATTTTCTTGTTGGATATTCGATATTCTACACGCTCTTCTTCTTTCGCAGCATATAATGATAGACGTTCTGGTTGTTCACGGTGATCGCATACGCCTGGACAAAGTCGTAACCGTTTTTTGTCATGAAGTTCAGGGCGTCGATCATGGAATTGAAGATCATGTTCTTGCCGTTGACGTCCTTGATCCGCGTGTCTTTGTCGGAACTGAACAGTTTGTTCTCCTGGCCGAAATCGATCTCGATCGTGAGCTTATTACTGAGCACCCGTGACGTACCCACAATTTGCACATAGTCGACGTCGATGTTCTTGATGGGGATGTCGTTTACGGTTTGCGAATGGGCAACCGCGACGAGGAGCAAGTTGAAGCAAGCGGTGAGAATGATCTTTTTCATTTGAGTTGTTTTGGGAGAGTAAGAAAGGGAAAGTCATTGGAATTTCAAAGGCGGTTGAACCAGGCACAAAGAGCTCCAAGAATCACAATGAATCAATACTCAAACTTCACGCTGTCATGCGCCAGCAACACAACCCCCGGTGTGAGCAGACATTATAAACGTAGATCTCAATCTACTTTGCCCACGTTTCTACCTAACCAAGTAGGCTTGTCATGGCTTTTGATGAAGGGTCCATGAAGAATCCTTGAACTTTCTATGGAGCAGCGACCTGGGCGTTTCATGCAAAGCGCGCAAAGAAGCAAAGGAGGCGCAAAGGATTTCCCTTTGTGTGCTTCGCGCCTTCCCGTCTTCGCAGCCCAAATTGTCATCACGTCCACGTTTCAGGTCCCTGCGGGATGACAGCCGGGGAAAGCGCCACTATTTGCGGCCAGCACTTCAATCGACCTACTCACCCCTCACCACTCACCCCTCACCACTCACTATCCACTATTCACCCCTTTGTGCCCCTTCGCGCTCTTCCTGTCTTCGTGGTTCAAATTCACGCAAAACAACCCCTTCAGCAGCGCCACACGCCGCACAGGCCTCGCTGTCCGCAGCCTTTCACGCCGCTTTCCCGCCAGGCAGGACCCCCTCTTCTCCACGGCCCTTCCAAAGCCCACCATCTCCCGCAGCCTCTCCAGCACCTCCTGCTCGTCTCTTCCCACCTTCAGAAGGGCAATGGCCTCGCTTTTCAGCGTGCAAAACAGGGCATAGACCCTCTTCTTGCCCTGCAGCGTCCTGTAGACCTGCGAAGCCAGCTTGCTGCCCCGCCCCAGCCTCAGGCAGCTGCGCCGGGAGCCTTCAAAGGACTTGTGCTTCCAGAATTTCTTGCGGCTCACCGGGTTATGCATCCGGGCATAGTACTGACCCTCCATCCTGTAGCAGAGAATATCGC
>JAQBNP010000002.1 GCA_028288515.1 Flaviaestuariibacter sp.
GTTCGCGAACCTACGCACGCTCTACACGTATATGTGGACCCATCCCGGCGGCCGGCTGCTCTTTATGGGCAATGAAATCGGGCAGACGTCGGAGTGGAACTACCAGTCGGAGATCCCGTGGCACCTGCTGCAGTTTGCGCCGCACAGGGGTCTGCAGCGCTGCGTGAGGGACCTCAACCGGATCCTGAAAGCGGCGCCGGCTTTATATGGCCGCCAGTTCAAGCCAGAAGGCTTTGAATGGATCGATCTGAACCACCGCGCGGAAAGCGTTCTCGTTTATCGCCGAAAAGGTCCGGAGCCAGCCGATGATCTCCTGGTGATCCTGAACCTGACGCCGGTTGTTCGCTGGGACTGGCAGCTAACGGTACACGGAAAAGACAAGTGGCGCGAGCTCTTCAACAGCGATCGCTCGTTTTATGGGGGTACGGGCGAAGTCTACAACCCGGTGATCCGCTGCCAAGCAGCCGGCGACACGGAACATGCCTACCAGCTGACCCTCAACCTGCCACCGCTTGGGGCCATCATTTTAAAATAGCAATTGATGGTTAAAATTGCCGATTTCACCGGATTTTAAGAAAGTCGTACGGCAGGAAAGGTCTACTTTTAAGATCTAAAAGAAAACACCAATCATCCTATGCGTACACTCATCGTCACCATGGCAGCCGTGTGCTTTTCGACCGCTGCTTTTTCACAAACCACAGACGCCGCGCTCTATCTTCAACGGGGGCTGCAGGAAAAAACCAAGGGCCGGCTGATGGTGGCCTACAAGCAGTTTGACTCCGCCTACATGCTCGACAAGAGCGATAAAACCATTGTGGCCGAGCTGGCAAAATCATTGTATGACCTCCGCCGGTATGCGCAGGCACGCGAAAAATACATGGAGCTTGAAAAGCTCGGCGGCGCTACTGCCGAGACCTATAACCAGCTGATGATGCTGTCCTTCAATATGAGGCAGTTTCCGGACGCGATCCGCTATGCGGATCTCCTCAAAAAAGCTGACCCAAGTGCAAAGACGGCGTACTACGTTGCTAAGGCAAACTATGACCAGGAGAACTACGGTGACGCCCTGAAATATCTTGAGATCGCTGGCAAAGAAGACCCGACCAACGCCGAGATCCCTTATATGACGGCCCGCGCGTATGCCGACATGAACAACTACAAGCTGGCGGTCCCGAAGTTCCAGGCAGCCATCGCGCTCCAACCGAACAATCGCTGGATGTATGAGCTCGGCCTGATCTACTACGCAATGAACGATGACAACAATTCTTTGAAATACCTGCTGATGGCTGCTGACAGCGGCTATAAGAAAGACAACGAATATTTTGAGAATCTCGCCATCGCCTATCTTAATACGAAGCAGATCGACAAAGGACTCGAGATCCTCGAACAGGCCCTGCAGCGCCGTCCTGCCGATATGAGCTTGCTCAATATGATCGCGGAAGCCAACTACGACGTCAAGCGTTATGACAAAGCGATCGAGTACTGGGACCGTGTGCTGACGATGGATAAGACAAATGCCGCCTCGCTGTTCATGATCGGCATGAGCTACCAAAAGAAAGGTGAGAAAGCGAAAGGCCAGGCCTTGTGCGACAAGGCGATCGAGATGGACCCGACGCTCGCCAAGAACAAGCAAAAAATGGAAATGCAGGGTGGGCTGTAAGACCAACAACGAACGTATAAAAAATGCCCCGCTTGCAGCGGGGCATTTTTTGTTCCGCACACAAATGTTACTCGACGATCAGCTCATCGGCGAAGAGCCAGGCTTTGTTCCCGGCGCCGGGTTTACCGGTTGGAATAAGTCCATAATTCTTTGCCGTCACACGGAGATAACGTGCCCCGACAGCCGTAAATGAAACCGGGACGAATCCCATTGTCAATGTATCCTTGACGAACTCTGACGACCGTCCGACCGATCTGAAATTGACACCGTCGTCCGACACGGCCACGTCGACGTATGCCGGAAGATAGACCCAGGAGCCGTTCTGATCGAGCGTGTGCATCCGAACGGAGCGGACCGTATCGCGCGTCCCAAGGTCGATCGTCGCCACGAGATCGTCGCCAACAAATCCGAGCCAGTCGGGGAAGCTCAACCCTTTATTTGAGTAGATGCCATTCACCAGGCTGAAGGCTCCACCCTGGCCTGGATATTTTTCGTTTGGTACGGCAGTGATCGTCACCGCCCTGCCCGTGGACCTGCTGAACCGGATCGTTGCGGAAACCGAGCTCATCGGCTTGCCAGCCATATAAAGGCGTGCGGACAGGCGGCCAGATCCGCGTACCGGCACCGGCTCGTTGTAAAGCATTTCGCGCCCCGCGCTGTCAACCGTGTACTTGATCAGACCTGTTGGCTCGCGGCTCTCGAGCTTCCACAGGAGTCCCCCGCCGGCAGCCGGCAGGAGAGAGGCTTTCAGATCGTAAAAGGCGGTACTATAGCGCGTTCCCTGATGGTCATAGCGTTGGAACAACGCCGGCAGGCGGCGCTCGAAGTCAGCTCTGTCGCGACTCTCCTTCGGGCTCCACAACACTTCGCTCAGCGCGCTGAGCCGCGGAAAGATCATGTACTCAACCTTTTTAGGAGATGACATGTATTCGGTCCACACGTTGGCCTGCGCGCCGAGAATAAAACCCGCCTGGGCCGAATCCAGTTCTGCGGGTACGGGCTCGTACGCATACACGGACTCGAGCGGGTTGAAGCCGCCGATGACGAGTGAGTCCTCGTTCTTCGATTGCGACTGGTCAAAGTAAACCGGCTTCTGTGGTGTCATGATCACCTGGTGTCGTTGTCGGGCGGCCGCAATGCCGCCGGCCTCGCCGCGCCAGCTCATGACGACCGCATTCGGGGCAAGGCCACCTTCGAGGATCTCATCCCAGCCAACGAGCGTACGGCCGGCGGCGTTGAGGAAGCGCTCGATGCGCTGGATAAAATAACTTTGCAGGGCATGCTCGTCAGCAAGTCCTTCCGCCCGGATTCGCGCCTGGCATTTCGGGCATTCCTTCCAGTTGACCTTGGGACATTCGTCGCCCCCGACATGGATCATGCGCGAGGGAAAAAGCGACATCACCTCTGTCAGAACATCTTCGAGGAAACCGAACGTTGAATCATTGCCGGCGCAAAAGACGTCCTCGAATACCCCCCATGTTTCCTGCACTTTTTTGCCGTGCACGAGCTGGCTGCCCGAGGACGGATGCGTAGGAATGACAGTCTCGCGATCGGGAAAGCAGCTCAGCCACGGATAGGCGGCAATGGCCGCAGAGGAGTGACCGGGCATTTCAATCTCGGGGATCACGGTGATGTGACGTTGCTCCGCGTATTTCACGATGTCCCGGATCTCGCGCTGGGTATAAAAGCCGCCGTACCGTTGATTGTCGTTGCCGGTACCGGGATAGCGGCCAATGATAGTGCCGTTACGGAAGGCGCCTTTTGAAATCAGCAGCGGGTATTTTTTGATCTCGATCCGCCATCCCTGGTCGTCTGTGAGATGCCAGTGGAAGGTGTTCATCTTATGCTGCGCGAGGTAATCGATAAAGCGCTTGATAAAGGTTGCCGGAAAGAAATGGCGGCTCACATCGAGATGCATGCCGCGATAGGAAAAGCGGGGCGCATCGTCAATGCGGACTGCCGGTACCAATAGGGTCTGCTTGCGCGCGACTGACTTTGTTGGCAGAAGCTGCAGTAAGGTCTGAACGCCGTAGAAAAGGCCGTCGGTAGTTCCGCTAATGACAATCTCGTCTTTCGATGACAGCAGGCTGTAGGATCCGGGCTTTCCACCGGTCGCCGCTCGCAGCTGGATGGCGTGCGGCACCCGCTTCTTCGAGAGCCGGGTGCGTACCCCTTGAGTGGCAAGCAGGTCGGCCAGGTAGCGCGCCGTTGCAGCGCTCTGCGCGACATAGCAGATCACGGCGCCATCGCGGAGGCGAAATGAGCCGCTGCCCATTTTCATGGAAGCGGGCCGGGGAACAAGGCTGACCCCTGTTGCCTGCTGGCCCATCCCTACCTGCGTTGCCAGGCAAAGCACGATCAGTATTTGTTTCATGTTATTTCAATACGGGTAAGATAACGGAAGAAGGGTGCAGTGCGTCATGGAAGATGCGGATATCAGCCTTGCGAAAGTCCGCCGGCTTCGCCTCATAGATATTGGTAAAGGTCTGTGGGTTTCGATCTGCGAGTGGGAACCAGCTGCTCTGCACCTGCACCATGATGCGGTGACCTTTGCGGAACGTGTGCGCGATATCGGGCATATAGAATGTTACTTCCTCAGGCTTATTAGGCGTGAACGGTCGCGGCACTTCAAAAGAGCCGCGGAACTTGCCACGCATGATCTCGCCGCGCACCAGCATCTGGTAGCCCGCCATGGGATAGTCCCCCTCGGCAGGAGAAGGCGCGCTGTATGAGAAGGTATCCGGAAAGACGTCGATCAGCTTGACAACAAAGTCGGCATCGGTAGTGGATACCGAAGCGAAGAGGTTGGCATAGAGTGGACCGCCCACTGTCAAGTCCGCGTCAAGGACGGGGGTCTGGAAAACGACGACATCGGGCCGGCGCGCCGCGAAGCGCTGGTCATCCGTCATGTATGCCCGCGTCCGCTCAAGGTGAACGTCCTCCGTATAGGGCACGGGCTTCGCGGGGTCGCTGGTGTATTGCGTGAAGCTCGCGCTGGCAGTTGGTTTCGTCCACCCAAGGGCACCATTTGCCTGGAAAAAGAGGTGTTGTGAGCGCATGCCGGCGGACGGCCATTGCGCGAAAGTCCGCCACGTGTTGTCTCCTGAAAAGAAAACGGTCGCCTCTGCCTGTTTGGACAGGTCGCCCTTGCCCTTCAGGTAGAAATTGAAGAAGGGAAGCTCGATATTATTCTGGTACCATTCGGAGGTTTTTGCACCGAAGCGAACATTCCCCAGCGCGCTGCCGTCACCACGGCCACCCCAGGCACCGTGGAACCACGGTCCCATGACGAGCCGGTTATTATTCTTCGCTTTTGCTTCGATCGCTTTGTACAAGTTCCAGGCCCCGAACGCATCCTCCGCGTCGAAGAGGCCGCCGACCACCAACGTTGCCGTTCCCGCCTGAATATTCTGGACGAAGTTGCGCGTGTTGCGCGCCTTCCACCAGTCGTCGAGGTTGGGATGCGCCACCAGGTCCTTCCAAAAACGGATGCTGTCACCCATGATGCGCGAGAAACCTGGGAGTGCGCCTGTTTGCAGGTAGGATTGGTAATTGTCTGCGCCGGTGAACTCGAAGCCGGTGTTGTGCTGTGTGGTTGGCTGGGGGCGCTCCTTACCGAAGGACGTATAGAAACTGAATGCGTCCATGACCATGAAGGCACCGTTGTGATGAAAGTCATCGCCCATGAACCAGTCTGTGACGGGCGCCTGCGGGCTGACCGCCTTGACTGCCGGGTGGCCGCTGAGTGCCGCCATCGTGGCGTAGAAACCCGGGTAAGAGATGCCGAAAGCGCCGACGCGGCCATTGTTGGCGGGCAGGTTCTTCACGAGCCAGTCCACGGCATCGTAGGTGTCGCTTGCCTCGTCAATGCCTGTCCGTGCAGGGTTATAGGGGCGCACATCTTCAAACGTTCCTTCACTCATGTAGCGGCCGCGGACGTCCTGCACCACCATGATATAGTTCTCGCGCATGTACAGTCGCTGGTAGCTGTTCCAAAAGGCGTCCGGGAATTGGCCGGCCCCATAGGGAGCTGACGAATACGGCGTGCGGCGGAGCAGGATCGGGTGGAGCTCGGACCTATCCTTCGGCATATAGATGGCAGTATAGAGGCGGGCGCCGTCCCGCATCGGGATCATTTGCTCGACCTTCTCATAATTTTCCCGGACCCAGGCGCTGTCCAGCGTGTTGGTTTGCGCCGAGAGACAAAAGCAAAAAAATTGGAAGATGGGCAAGAGGATGATTCGCTTCATACAAAGTTCGTTAGGACAACTAAGGTATGACGGGACGCGAAACGGAAGGCGGCTGCGCCTGCGGTTCTGGGGCGATGGCGGGCGCTGCCGTTGAGGACACGCGATGGAAATGGTTCGGACGTCTGCTATTTCTGGTTCACCGGCGTTTCGATCACTAGGAATTCACATCCCTCTTCGCAAGTAATTGATAGGCGGTCAGTGGCCCAGATGCCAAGCCCGTCCCGCTTTTGAAGGGTTTCGTTGCCGATGCGGATGCTGCCTTCGATGCAAAATACGAACAGGCATTTGTTCACCGGGTTAAAGGAATATTCCACTTCGCTGCCCGCATCGAAAAGCCCAAGGCTCATTTTCGTGTTTTGATTGATCCAGCAGTGGGCCGGACCTTCTTCCGATGAGACGATCGTTTGCAGCCTGTTGCGCCGCGCGTCTTTGGGGAAGTGCCTGAACTGGTACCGCGGGTTGATGTTCAGAAGCTTTGGCTGGATCCAGATCTGCAGGAAATTGACATCGCCCTCTCCGACATTGTATTCTTCGTGGCGCAGGCCGCTGCCGGCGCTCATGATCTGTACCCAGTCCTCATGCACCACGTTCTTATAGCCGAGGGTATCAATATGGTTCATGCTCCCCTTCAACATGACCGATATGATCTCCATGTTCTGGTGCGGGTGGATGCCAAACCCTTTGCCGGCAGCCACAGTATCGTCATTGAATGCGACGAGCGTACCGAATGCCGAGAGTGCCGGCTCGTAAAAATCGCTGAAGGAAAAGAGGAAGCGGCTTTGAAGCCAGCCGATGTCTTTGATGGTGCGACCGGCGGCGGGAAAGAACTTTGTTTGCATATTGATGATTTCGGTTGGAGATAACTGTCAGGCTTCGAGAACGCCCATTCGTCCTTCGTGAAAGTCGAGCACGGCTTTTCTGAGCTCGCCTTCGTAGTTCATGACGAAGGGGCCATAGGAAACCATTGGCTCACTGATCGGCTGCCCCGCAAGTAGAAGCAGGCGCCCGCCAGAGAGAGCCGCAAGGCTGATGCCTTCGCCATCCGTTCGGAAGACCCCCAGGTTGGATCCAGCCAGTGTTTCCGCGCCCGCCTGGAGGGAGCCGTCGAGAACATAAACAAGCACATTCCAGTCGGGGTCAAAGGGAAGTTCTACGGTTGCCCCCTCCGTGAATGTGGCCGTTGCGGCAAGCATCGGTGTGAATGTACTGGCCGGGCCGGTTGCTCCGGCGAGTTCTCCCGCCACGACACGGAAGGAGAAACCATTCAATTCGAGATGGGGTATCGAGTCAGCCTTGATGTCCTGGTATTTGGGCTTCGTCATTTTGTTGCCGCGCGGAAGGTTGACCCAGAGTTGGATCAGCTCCATGATGCCGCCCTCCGCCGCAAATTGTGCTGATGGGCCCTCGCTGTGGATGATGCCGCTTCCTGCTGTCATCCACTGGACGTCTCCGCCCTGAAGAAAGCCTTCGCTGCCGAGGGAGTCCCGGTGATGCAAACCGCCCAAGAACAGGAAAGTAACGGGCTCGAAACCGCGGTGCGGATGCGGGCTGAGCCTCGCCTGGAGTGCGCCAGGGGCATGCGTTGCCGGGCCTGCATGATGCAGGAGAATGAAGGGACTGACCTGGTCAAGCCCGGGCGCCGGCAAGGGCTGCTTTACGGTGAATGGTCCCACCGGGATCGTTTCGATATGAGTCTGTTTCTGAACAGTTCTAAGCTTCATGATTGGTCGATCATTGGGATGTCCATGAGAAGAAGTCGCGCATCCGTGTCAGCCTTTAGGGCCAGCGTTGACACGTCGCTGATGCCGAGGCCGTCACGGCGGCTGAGGACCACATCGTTGATGGTCACATCGCCTTCGAGCAGGAACGCATAGACGCCGTTGCCATTCCGCCTCACCTGGTATTCCAGGGACGTGCCGGCGTCGAGCTTGCCCAGGCTGAACCAGGCATCCTGGTTGATATTTACGCCATCGGACTCGCCCATCGGCGACACGACGACGCGCAGCTGGTTATGAAGATCGGCTTCTGAAAAGCTTTTCTGGTCGTAGCGCGGGGTCACGTTCTCCTCTTTTGGAAACACCCAGATCTGGAGAAACTTCACAGGCCGGTCAGCGTTCGCGTTTTTTTCCGAATGCACGATCCCGGTACCCGCGCTCATGATCTGCACATCTCCCTGGCGGATCACGGCCTTCGTCCCGGTACTGTCTCCGTGCTCGAGGTCGCCTTCCAGTGGGATGGAAATGATCTCCATATTATCATGCGGGTGCTTGCCGAATCCCATTCCACCTGTTACAGTGTCGTCGTTCAGAACGCGGAGCACACCGAAGTGCACCCGCGTTGGGTCATGGTAGCCGGCAAAGGAGAACGTGTGCCAGCTGTCGAGCCAGCCGTGGCTTGCGTGGCCACGGGTGAGGGCTTTGTGCAGGATTGTCTTCATGTTTCTTTTTTTTAAATCAGGCGGTAATTTTTTCGTCAACGAGCTGGCCGGCAAGCCAGAGGAACTCCGCGACAAAAGTGTTCACACTTTTCTCGAAGAGGGGGTCGAGCAGGGCTCCGGCCTCATCAAATTTCTTGTCGACTCCGGGCGTGACGAGCATATAGGGCGAAGGAATTCCGAAAAGCGCCATCACGAACTGCTGGAGCTGCATCGCAGCGCGAATGCCACCAAGGGCGCCAGGCGAGCCGGTCACGAGGCCGAACGGCTTGCGGTGTTGCTTTGGAAAATGGTCGAACAAGTTTTGCATGGCGGGGGAGTAGCTGCCGTTGTATTCCGGTGTGACAATGATGAAGGCGTCGGCCGCAAACATGCGCTCGGCAAGCTCACGACGTCCTTCGGGTGCATGCTCCGGGGAGGTGATCACGGCGTTGATGGGAGGCAGTGAATGCTCACGGACATCAAGCACACCGACCTCGTGGTCGGTGCTGGCCCTCAGAACAGACTGGAGGTGAAGGGCAAGGCGGTTTGTGAGGCTGTTTTCTCGTGGGCTTCCCGATATGATCTCGATTTTCATGCGTCAAATTTAAAGATTCAATGTTACAACATCAAAAAGAATACCGTTTCTTTTTCCTGCAACTTTGTCAGCATCCGATACACGTTACCTTTATCTTAAACAAAGAACATGCTTGATCGCCGACGCTTCCTTCGCGGCTCCCTCCTCAGCTCTGCAGCTCTGCTGCTCCGAAAGACCTCCGTGGCAGCCCCTGCCGAGCTGCCGCTGAAGAGTCATCCCCTCGTGATCTCAACCTGGGAACCAAACAAGAAAGCGAATGCCGAAGCGTGGAAGATCCTCGGCGCGGGCGGCTCGGCGCTGGATGCCGTTGAAGCTGGCGTACAGGTTCCGGAAGCCGACCCTACCGACCAGAGTGTCGGTTTTGGCGGTCTTCCCGACCGGGATGGAAAGGTGACGCTGGATGCCTGCATCATGAATGGAAATGGTGATTGTGGCGCCGTCATGTTCCTGGAAGGGATCATGCACCCGATCAAGGTGGCACGGCTCGTAATGGAGAAGACGCCGCATGTGCAGCTGGCCGGGGAAGGCGCTCTTCAATTCGCTCTCCAAAACGGATTCACCGTGCAGAACCTCCTAACTCCCGAGAGTGAAAAAGCCTGGAAGCAGTGGCTGCTCAAGGCCGACTACGACCCGATGACGATTCCGAAGCTGCTCCAGCAAAAGAACCTCAAGGACGGCAGCGGCCAGCAACACAACCACGATACCATCGGCATGCTTGCGCTCGACGCTGCGGGTCATCTCGGCGGCGCGTGCACAACCAGCGGCATGGCCTATAAGCTCCGCGGCCGGATCGGTGACAGTCCCATCATCGGTGCGGGCCTCTTCGTCGACAACGAGGTTGGTGCGGCAACGTCATCGGGCGTCGGCGAGGAGGTGGTCCGTATCTGCGGATCCCACACGGTCGTTGAATTGATGCGTCATGGCCGAAAGCCGGAAGCCGCCTGCCGGGAAGCCGTTGAGCGCATTGCCCGCAAAAAAGGCACTGCCGCAAAAGATATCCAGGTCGGATTCATTGCCATCAGTAACCGCGGCGTGATCGGCGCCTTCGCCCTGCAAAAAGGATTTACGTACGCCGTACAATCGCATGATGGCGTGCAGGTCTTTGAAGCCAAAGCTCTTTTTGCCTGACCATCTACCTCTAAACAGAATTGAACGTGAACTACCTCATAGAAATTGCCACTGCCGACCTGGAGACGACAAGATCGGCCGTTGAAGGAGGCGCGGACCGCATCGAGCTCTGTGCGGGACTGAGCGAGGGGGGAACGACACCTTCGTATGGAACCATCCGGCAATGCCGGGAGATGTTCGCGGTATCGCTCTTCCCCATCATCCGGATCCGGGGTGGCGATTTCCTGTACTCTGACGATGAATTTACGGCCATGCTTTCCGATGCGCGCCTTTGTCGAGAGCTCGGCTGCGAAGGCGTTGTCGCGGGCTTCCTCCTTGCCGACGGCTCGATCGACCGGAAGCGGACGGAGGCCATTGTCGAGGCGGTCTACCCCCTCGAGCTGACTTTTCACCGCGCGTTTGACCGCTGCCGCGATCCGTTCGAGGCCCTGGAAACATTGATCCAGAGCGGCTGTCAGCGTATCCTGACCTCGGGCCAGCAGCCGGACGCACCCGGAGGTGCAGACCTGATTGCGCAGCTCGTGAGAGCGGCCGACGAGCGCATCGTGATCATGCCGGGAAGTGGCGTGCGCCCAGAAAATATACGGGCACTTGCAAACCACACCGGGGCGGCCGAGTTTCATTCGTCCCTTCGATCGAAACGGAAGTCCGACATGAAGTACCGCCACGCGGCTTTCGGAGAGGGCGATTTTATGAACCCGGCGATCAGCGCGGAGGATGTCCGTGCTCTCCGGGCAGCCCTGGAAGCCGGCTGAGTATTCTTACTCACCAAGCCAACCATCGATGAACGTCGTATCATGAAAAAAGGATCAATCATATTTATTTCCCTGCTCGCATCGATCGTGAGCTGGTCGCAGTCCGATTTTACCTATCTCGTAAATCCATTTATCGGCACGGGCGGACACGGTCATACCTACCCGGGCGCGAGCGCGCCGTTTGGGATGGTGCAGCTGAGTCCGGACACGCGGATGGCCGACTGGGACGGCAGCAGCGGATACCATTACAGCGACTCTGTCATTTACGGCTTCTCTCATACGCACCTGAGCGGCACCGGCATACCTGACTATTGCGACGTTTTGCTGATGCCGTTTACCGGGCCGGTTCACTGGAAAGCGGACGAGTACCGGTCGCATTTTTCTCATCGAACCGAGAAAGCGTCGCCTGGTTATTACGAGGTGATGCTGGACAGGCAAAAGATACGGGCCCAGCTCTCGGCCACGCCCCGCACGGGTTTCCATCAATACAGCTTCCCTCTTAACAACCGCGATGGCCGCATTCTCATCGACCTTATGCACCGCGATGCCGTGCTGGATGCTCACCTCGAAAAAATAAGTGACCATGAGATCAGGGGTTACCGGAGAAGCCGGTCATGGGCGTCTGACCAGGCCGTCTATTTTGTCATCCGGTTCGAAAACCCGATCACTGCGTTCGAGCTGGAAGGACAGGAGGGAAGCGGCGCCGCGTCAAAAACGGGCAAGTCGATCCGGGCCTATGTCAAGACTGCTCTGAGCGGCTCGGGCCAGCTTCGTTGCCAGGTTGGATTGTCGGGCGTTAGTATGGACGGCGCGCGCGCCAACCTTGACGCCGAATCGCGCGGCTGGGACCTCGAAGAGACGCTGGCAGAAACAAAGCGCTCGTGGAACCGCGAGTTGGGCAAGGTCGAATTGGTTGGCGGTACCAGAGATCAGCAAACCGTTTTTTACACAGCCCTTTACCACACATTCCTTGTGCCCAACCTGTTCCAGGATGCGGACGGGCAGTACAGGGGAACCGATGGAAAAAATCACAAGGCCGATGGCTTCACGAACTACACCGTTTTTTCACTTTGGGATACATACAGGGCCTATCATCCGTTGATGACGATCCTTCAGCCGCGGCGCACCACGGACTGGATCCAGACTTTTCTTCACCAGTACGAGAATGGCGGCATGCTGCCTGTCTGGGAGTTGGCAGGGAATGAAACGTTTTGCATGATCGGCTATCATTCGGTGCCCGTGATCTGGGATGCATGGCAGAAAGGGATTCGGAATTTCGACGCAGCAGCGGCACTGAAAGCGGCCCGGGCGTATGCCGAGAGCGATCGCTTTGGCCTGGACCAGTATCGTGCACAGGGATACATTTCGAATGATCATGAGCATGAATCGGTTTCCAAAACACTCGAGTACGCGTATGACGACTGGTGCATTGCGCAGCTGGCAAAAGCTCTGGGCGAGGATTCTGTCGCTGCTGCTTATTTTATTCGTGCACAGTCGTACAAGAACCTCTTCGATCCGGAGACGCACCACATGCGTGGCAAGATAGGCGCCATGTGGCAGAAGCCGTTCGACCCGCGCGAGATCAACAATTATTTTACGGAAGGGAACTCGTGGCAATACAGTTTCGCGGTGCCGCAGGACATCGCTGGTCTCATCAGGCTCCACGGTGGCCGCGATGCATTTGCGGCGAAGCTCGACGAGCTTTTCACGACATCGGCACAGACAACGGGCAGAGAGCAGGCAGACGTTACAGGCCTCATTGGCCAGTACGCGCAGGGGAATGAGCCAAGCCATCACATGGCCTATCTCTTTGCGCATGTGGGTCAGTCATGGCGCACCGAGGAGCTCGTTCACCGCATTTGTACGGATTTCTACACGAATGCGCCGGATGGTCTCATCGGAAATGAAGACTGCGGACAGATGAGCGCCTGGTATATCATGAGCGCCCTGGGGTTTTATCCGGTAACGCCCGGGAGCGG
>JAQBNP010000003.1 GCA_028288515.1 Flaviaestuariibacter sp.
CCGGACCGATGGCAGATGTGGCCATCAGGAATGCGGCGCCGAGAAATGCGGAATTCTTTTTCATGCGGTCGGCTCCCCGTCGGGACTTGTTGTTTTTAATTCGTTGACAAGGGAATGGAGGAGCCGCGCAAATGCAACGGCATGTGGTCCGTCTCCATGAAGACAAATGGTTTGCGCGATGATCGGTATGACTTTTCCCGACAGGGTGCGCACGGTGCCGTCTACGATCATCCGACGTGCTTGTTCTGCCGCTGCTTCACGCGTTGATACCAGTGCGCCTGGCATCGATCTCGGTGTAAGCGAGCCATCGTCCTGGTAGGTTCGGTCGGCAAAGACCTCGTGCATGGTGCGCAAGCCGCAGGACGTAGCAATGTCATGCATCCGGCTGCCGCTCAGCGCGTACACGATCAGGGATGGATCGGTATCGGCGATGGCCTGGCACACGGGGTGAGCGATCTGCTCGTCCCAGGCCGCCCGGTTGTAGAGCGCGCCATGGAGCTTCACATGGGTAAGCGATGCGCCTTCGAAGCGGCAGGCGTCGCGCAGCGCTTCGAGCTGTTCGGTAACGATGCCGTGAAGATCTGTGGGCTTCACCGTGGTGCCGGCGAGGTCGCGTCGTCCGAATTCTTCACGGTCGGGATAGGACGGGTGGGCCCCAATGGAAACACCCGCACCGAGGCAGAGGCGAACGACATGGCGCATCGTTTGTTCATCCCCGGCATGAAAGCCACAGGCGATATTGGCCGCCGTGATAAAAGGAATGATGGCGGCCTCGTTGCCCATGCCTTCGGCCATATCGCAATTGAGATCAACCTGCATCGTTCAGAACGGTTTGGATCCTGAATGTACAGGCATTTTTTAATTGAAGCAGGTAACCGTCCTGCCTGGCACGAATGCGATCGGCTGTGGCGAGGTCTGTTTGAGCAAACACCAGGTTACGGCCCGGTGGGAGCTGGGCCAGCTTATGAAGCTGCGCTGAGATGATATGACCGACGCGCGGATAGCCGCCGGTCGTTTGGTGATCGGCCATGAGCACGATGAGTTGGCCGTTTGGAAGAAGCTGCATGGTTCCTGCCGCAACGGGCGAGGAAACGAGCTGGATGGATGGATCTGTATGTATGGCAGGGCCTTCCAGCCGAAATCCCATCCGGTCGGATTGGTTGGTGACGGAAAATGGTTGTGCGGCCAGGCCTGCCTGCGAAGAGGCGGGCAGACGGCTCCATTCGTGCCCCGGCAGGAAAAGAAGCGTGGGTGTCGGTTCCGCCGGAGGCGGCGCTGCCGTCCAGGGAAGCACGGACCCGGTATCACGGTTGCGGAACGCAGGTAGTGACGCATGGAACACGATGCGGTCGCCTCGGCGAAGGGCGCGGCCGCATAAACCGGGGATGGGCAACCGTAGATTGGTGGCGGCGCTTCCAAGCCATTGATCGGCCTGAAGCCCGCCGATGAATGAAAGGTAGGAACAGCGTCCGCCTGCCGTACCGCTCCAGGTGATCGAGCTTCCAGCTTGCGCGAAAAAGGGCTGGTTCATCGGCATCTCCCGGCCATCGATATATGGTATTTGTCCAGCGCCTGTGACGACCAGGAATGTCGCGTCGTCGATGCGCAACGTGGCGGCCGGCACGTGAAGCTCGAGCTGCGCCGCGAAAAGATCATTGCCGAGCAAGGCGTTGCCGAGCCGCGCTGAAAAGGGGTCGAGGGGGCCTCCCGGGCCGATGCCGAGATGGGCGAGCCCGGGCCGACCCCCATCCTGTATGGTGTCAAGTAGTCCTTCTTTGATGATGGTGATACTCATGGGCGGTGATGGAGTAAAATGAGATCTCGTCTCCGGGTTGGAAAAGAGTTGGTGGGCTGTTACCGGCGTCGAACAAGGCGAGCGGCGTGCGGCCGATGACCTGCCAGCCCCCGGGTGAATCGACGGGATAGATGCCCGTCTGGCAACCGGCGATGCCAACGGAGCCGGCCGCAACGTGCAGCCGGGGCTCGTTTCGGCGCGGCACGGCAATGCGCTCGTCGACGTCGCCGAGGTAGGGGAAGCCCGGGAGGAAGCCGATCATATATACGCGGTAGGTGCGGCCGGTATGCAAGGCGATGATGGACTCTTTGTCGAGCCGGCAGCGATCCGACAGTTCAGAGAGGTCGGGTGCAAACGGGTCTTCGTAGCAGACCGGGACATGGACGAGGCGGGACTGGGTTTCTTCCGTGTGCGTCATTGCATTGAGGACGCTTTCGATCCAGCGCGACACGATCGCGAAGGGATGGTCCTCTGTAGCGATGCGGTCGATAAGAGCGGCATCATAGAAAACGGCCAGTGAGCTGTAGGCCGGAACGATGTTGCGGACCCAAGGCGGAGGGGCTTCGGTGAGTGACCGGAACAGGCGGTGTACGGCTTGGTTCACCTGGCGGTCGATGGCGTTGCCGAAGTCGATGCATGCGGCGGCGTCCCCGAGGGGATAGACCTCGTGAGGCCTGCGGTCGATCGTGTCGGTTGCGTGCATGAGGACAGAAAGGTACACGCAATCAACGATCGATCTGCCCTGCTGCGGCCTCCTTCTTTCGTCGTGCTTTTTCCTCGCCGATCTCGATCCATACCGGTGCGTGGTCGCTTGTTTTTTCCCAGCCACGGACATAGTGGTCGACCCCGCCGGATTTCAGTCGCGGCGCAAGGGATTCGTTGAGGAGGAAATGATCGATGCGGAGGCCGGCGTTGCGGCCGTATGCGTTGCGGAAATAATCCCAGAATGTATAGATCGTGTCGTTGGGATAGAGGGTGCGGATGGCGTCGGTCCAGCCCTGTGCCACGAGCTCTTCAAACGATGCGCGTGTTTCGGGGCGGAAGAGGGCGTCTTCAACCCAGCGTTCCGGCTTATAGGCATCGGCAGGGGTTGGAATGACATTGAAGTCACCGGTCAGCACGACGGGGTGATCGTTGCCGACGAGCCCTTTCGCGTGGGATTTCAGTCGTTCCATCCAGGCGAGCTTGTAGTCGAATTTCGGTCCGGGAGCAGGGTTCCCGTTAGGCAGGTAGAGGCAGCAGATGCGGATGCCGTTGACGTCGGCTTCGATGTAGCGGCTGTGAAGGTCGTCGGGGTCGCCGGGGAGACCGCGCTGGAGCTCTGTTGGCTGTCCGCCGCGGACGAGGATGGCGACGCCGTTCCAGCTTTTCTGTCCGTGCCAGATGGCGCCGTAGCCGGCTTCTTCGATGGCGTCCAGCGGGAACTTTTCCTGTGGCGCTTTCAGCTCCTGAAGGCACACGACGTCGGGCGCAGACTCTTCGAGCCAGCGGAGGAGAACGGGAAGGCGGCCATTGACACCGTTGACATTATAGGTGGCGATCTTCATGCTTTTCGACTTTGGGGTTGATGACACACTAAAAATAAGCCAGGGCATGGGTTCGGGAAACGGGCTTGAAAGAGGCCGTTCTTTTTTGCGAGATTTGGGCGATGAACGAGATGATGAACAGGAGGGGTGACCATGCTTGACGAGGCGTCGGTTCAGTTCCTGTTTGACCGGGCGCGTGAGTACCTGTATGCGCGGCAGGCTCTTTGCCAGGAGCGGTTCCAGATGGGGCGGTTCCGGCTGTGGCAGGTAGACGCGGAGACGTCGACCCTGGTGTTCGGGAGCGGCAGCGGGAAGAAGGTCAGCGCGTCATTCGACGAG
>JAQBNP010000007.1 GCA_028288515.1 Flaviaestuariibacter sp.
GAAGCGGACCATGATCTTCTAAAATGACTGCAGCCGCTTTTGCACCGGGTGCCCACAACATGATCCGGGCATCACCCTGCGATGTGAAGCTCACGCCGATCCTTCGTTCTGTCACGAGCGTTTTCATCAGCTGATTCGTGGTTGTTTGAGAAGAACGACCGAACGTCCACCGACCTCCAGGATGTCTTCGTCTTTATAGATACGATCGCCGTCGCCAACGGCCGCAACGGTTGTATCGATGATCTTCACCCAATGGTTCCCGTACTTCTGCGGTGGCAGCCGGAACGGGACAGCGTCGGAGTGCGCATTGAAGATGACGTAGAACGAATCGTCGGTTTCAGGCTCTCCCTGCGGCGTCACTGTTCGCAGCGCCTTTCCATTCAGGAACACTCCCAGCGATTTTGCGAAATCCTGGTTCCAGTTGTCCTCGTTCATTTCGACTCCCTCGGGAAGAAACCAGTTGATATCCTCGAGACCGACGCCTTTGATCGGCTGACCTTTGAACCATCGCCTCCGTGAAAACACGGGATGCGATTTGTAAATGTGGATCAGGTTTCTGGTGAAGTCAAGGAGTTCTTCATCGGCCTCTTGCCAGTTGATCCAGGAGATCTCATTGTCCTGGCAGTAAGCGTTGTTGTTGCCTCCCTGCGTTTTATAAAGCTCGTCACCGGACACCAGCATCGGAACGCCCTGCGAGAGAAACAGCGTTGTCAGGAAATTGCGGACCTGCCGACGGCGTAGCTCGTTGATCGCCGCATCGCCCGTCTCTCCTTCGGCACCGCAGTTCCAGGAGCGGTTATGGCTTTCACCATCGTTGTTATTCTCGCCATTGGCCTCGTTGTGCTTTTCATTGTAGGAGACGAGATCACGCAAGGTGAAGCCGTCGTGAGCGGTAATAAAGTTGATGCTGGCTGTGGGCCTGCGGTAATCGTTCTTATAAAGGTCGGAGCTACCTGTAAACCGCTCGGCGAACTCGGAGAGCATGCTGTCTGCTCCGCGCCAGTAGTCACGCATGCAGTCGCGGTATTTACCATTCCACTCGGCCCATCCGGGCGGGAATTTTCCGACCTGGTAACCGCCTTCGCCGATGTCCCATGGCTCTGCGATGAGCTTGACCTGGGAAATGACAGGGTCCTGGTGGATGATATCGAAAAAAGAGCTGAGTCGGTTTACCTCATGCAACTCGCGGGCAAGGGTGGATGCAAGGTCGAAGCGGAACCCATCCACGTGCATGTCAAGGATCCAGTACCTCAGGCTGTCCATGATGAGGCGCAGCACGTTGGGCAGGTTCGCGTTGAGCGTATTGCCGCAACCGGTATAGTCCATGTAGTAGCGCCTGTCGTCGGTAAGCCTGTAATAGCTGCTGTTGTCGATGCCGCGAAAGGAAATGGTCGGTCCAAGCTGGTTGCCTTCGGCCGTGTGGTTGTACACGACGTCGAGGATGACCTCGATTCCCGCTTCATGCAGCGCCTTGACCATCGACTTGAATTCGAAGACCTGCTCGTGCACGCCGCCCTTGCTTGAATAGCGGACGTCGGGAGCGAAAAAGCAGATCGTGTTGTAGCCCCAATAGTTCGAAAGACCGTTTGACTCGAGCTGGCCATCGGTGATGAAATAGTGAACGGGCATGAGTTCCAGTGCCGTGATCCCGAGGTCTTTGAGATACCTGATCGTGACCGGGTGCGCCAGTGCCGAATAGGTTCCGCGGATCTCTTCCGGTATCCCGGGATGAAGCTGCGTGAAGCCGCGTACGTGGGCCTCGTAGATGATTGTCTTGTGATACGGAATTTGGGGAGCTTTGTCCCCGTCCCAATCAAAATTCTGGTTGATAACAACGGCCTTTGGAACAAATGGCGCGCTGTCCGTTTCGTCGAAACTCATGTCGGCAGCCTCGTCTCCGAGCTTATAGCCGAAGAGCGCCGGGTGCCAATGGAGGCTGCCGGAAATGGCCTTTGCGTAAGGGTCGAGCAGGAGCTTGTTTGCATTGAACCGCAGGCCGTTCGCCGGGTCATAGGAGCCGTGCACGCGGTAGCCATAATGTTGCCCTGGCCTGACGCCGGGAATATAGCCGTGCCAGACGTGGTGCGACCTCTCCTGGAGACGGAAGCGGGCCGTCTCGACTGAACTATTGGATTCGTAAAAGCACAATTCAACGCCGGTGGCGTTCTCTGAGTATAGTGCGAAATTCACTCCATTGCCATCCCAGGTGGCGCCCAGCGGGTAGGGCTGCCCCGGGTATATCTTTTCTGTCATTCCATCCTCCGTCTACAGACTGCTGGTCTTGTATTTTTTGCCCCAATCCTATCAATATTCTTGCCGCTGCCGGGCGTTCTTGTTGAGACGAAGGCGGACGGAAGTCTGCTGCAAAGCAGGAAGCCCGGACAAGCGATCCTCCATCGGAATGACTCCGAAGCGGGATCGAGAGCCCAGGCTTCCACATGCCTGCCCGGAGGGGGCAGTCATCAAAGGGCTACTGGTACACGCGGATATAATCGACAACCATCCATTGCGGAAAAGCCGTCGTGCCGTCGGGATTGCCCGGCCAGTTGCCTCCAACCGCGAGGTTGAAGATGAGATAGAACTGCTCATTGAACGGATAATTGTTCGCCCCCAGGTCAGCTTTATTTACGGTTGAATACACAACACCGTCAACAAGCCATTTGACCTGGTCCTGTTTCCATTCGAGCGAGAACACATGAAATTCGTCGTTGAAGGTACCGTTCGCCAGCGTGTAGCCGCGGCTGATCTGCGTGCTGCCGGGGCCCGGCCCGAAATGCAGCGTTCCGTAGACCTTGTTCGGCTCATGGCCGACAAGCTCCATCAGGTCGATCTCACCGCTTCGTGGCCAGCCGCCAAAGACATTGTCCTGCGGCAGAAGCCAGAGCGCCGGCCAGATCCCCTTCCCTTTCGGCAGCTTTGCCCGGATGTCGATCCTGCCGAACTTGAAGGCTTTTTTCCCGGCGGTGAGGATCTTGGACGAGGTGTATTGCCGGCCGTTGAATGCCTCTTTCCGCGCTTCGATCACCAGCTTTCCATCCTGAAAAAACAGGTTCTCGGGGCGGTCTGTATAATATTCAAGCTCGTTGTTTCCCCAACCACAAAGGTTCGGGCAGCCGTCGCCGTTTTGGTTCGACCAGAATGATCCGTTCAGTGAAGGACCGTTGAACTCATCGCTCCAGGCAAGAGTGTACCCTGCATAGGAAGTTGGTGCGTCGTAGCCGGCGTTCGTGAAGGGAACACGCGTATCGTCGTTCACGATCGTTGCCAGCGCCGTGCCTCGCGCAATGGAGGCGCCGCCGGCATTTGACAAAACCAGGCTGAACGTTTCGTCACCCTCACGGCCATCATCAGCCGTAACGGGAACAACAACTTTTTTCTCGCTTTCGTTGGCTGAAAACGTGACCGTGCCGGCGGAAGCTGTGTAGTCTTCGCCAGCTCGCGCCGTGCCGTCGATCGTCGTATAGTTGACGGTAACAGTAGACGATGCAGCCTTATCAAGCTTCAGTGTGAATTCGAAGTTCGTCGTGCTGCCATTGCCTTCAGACAGCGTGATGTCTTCGACGGAGATCTTCGGTGTGGCGGCACTGCTCGTCCCTCCTTTCTTACATCCGAGCGAGAGGAGCAGCAAACCCAGAAATGGACTCATTTTCATACATTAATTCGTTTTACAAAAAATTGAAGTCACCAGACAAAGGTACCGACCGCGCCGGCGTCCAGCGTAGCGGCGGCATACAAGCCTTTATAGCCGATGGTGAAGTCCTGCGGACCACTGCCATCGTTCACCGCGATCAATACCTTACGGCCATCGGGTCGCCGGAATGCAGCCGTATACAGCGCCCCGCTATTTGAGGAGGCGATCCTAACGGAACCGGCAGGAACAAATTTGGACGCGTGCCCAATGATGTAATAGGAGACGTTGCGTGTATAGCCCGAAGCGATGGTCAATGCGCCCTGGCATGTGTTGCAGCCGCCGGGCGTGTGCGGACCGAACGACGGGTCATTGGCCAGATTCCATTCCAGAGCATTGCGGCTCCAGTTGCGCATGGACCCGATGACCACATTGCGGACATGCCAGCGCAGGTCTCCTGCAAAATTTCCGGTCGAAGCCGTATACTGCTCGGTGAAATAAACATTCTTATCCGGGAAGGCGTTATGCACCTGGGACAGCGCGCTGATATCGCCGCCATAGAGATGGAAAGCCGAGCCATCGATGTAGGCTCGCGCGGTCGCATCGGACATGACCGCGATCGGGTAATCTGGCCGGTCGCAGTTGTGATCCCACGTGATGATCTTGGTGTTGAGTGAAGCGCCACGCAGGGCAGGTCCGAGATGGTCCCGGATAAACGTTGCCTGTTGGGCGGCCTGCATCACCATACTGGGGTTGTTGCCGCCGTGCAGGGGCTCGTTCTGCACTGTTACAGCATCGACGCGGATTCCGCGTGCGGCCATGGCTTGCAGGTACCTGACAAAGTAGCGCGCATACGCGTCGTAATTCTGCGGAAGAAGGCTGCCGCCAACGGAGCTTCCGTTGTCTTTCATCCATGCGGGCGCCGACCATGGTGATGCGAGGATCCGGATGCCGGGTTGTATCGAAATGATTTCCTGGAGGAGCGGCACAAGAACGGCGGAATCGGGGCCAAGCGAAAAATGCTGCAGCGTGGGATCCGTCTGGCCAGCAGGCATATCATCATACGAATAGACGCTCGAGCTGAGGTCCGATGCACCGATCGAGATGCGGAGGTAGCTGACGCCGATCGCATTTGCATCCGTGGAGAAAAGCTCGCGCAGCAGCGCGTTGCGGGCAGAGCCGTTCAGTCCACGGATCAGGTCCGCGCTTCCACTTGTCAGAGTATATCCAAAGCCGTCGACTGTTTGGAATTCCTGCGTTGAGTCGACGTCGATCACGGGCCCACTGCCGGTCACAGAACGGAATACGATGTTCGTTCCCTGCTTCTCCAACAGCGCGCTTCTGTCCGCGCGCGTGAGCCACATGTCAACGGACGGACCGACAGTTGTCACCACCGGTGGTGGAATGCTGCCGCCGGAGCCGCCTGTCCCCTTTTTCTGGCAGGACGTACTTGCGGATACGAGGAGTGTAAAAACGGATGCGAGGATGACGTGGCGCTGAATCATAAAAAACATTACAAAGTGACCTTTCCCGTGAGGCGGATATCGCGCGAAGAGCTGCCGACAAGCACGTGGAAGCTGCCCGGCTCCATGACCCATTTGTTCTGGGCATCGTTATAGTACTGAAATGCCTCGCTGTTGAGTACAACCGTAATTTTTTTCGACTCGCCCGGCTTCAGGAAAACTTTTTGAAATCCCTTCAGCTCTTTCTCTGGCCGCGGGAGGAGCGACTTGTCCTGCTTCACGTAGACCTGCGCAACTTCAGACCCGGCAGCCTTGCCGCTATTGGTAACCGTAAATGTTGCCGTCGCGGATTTGCCGTTGCCGGTGACCGTGAGATTGCTGTACGAAAAGGTCGTATACGAAAGTCCGTGGCCGAAAGCAAACTGCGGCTCAACGCCGTAGGTATCGTAATAGCGATAGCCCACGTAGATATCGTCGGTGTAGTAGACCTTTACGGAATCGCCGGGATATTGGCCAAGCTTGTGTGCGGGCACATCCGCCAACGTTTTGGGAAAGGTCATGGGAAGCTTGCCCGACGGGTTGATCGTACCGAAGAGAACGCCGGCGAGGGCATTTCCGCCTTCCATGCCGGGGTACCACGCCTGTACAACGGCACGGGCGCTGCCGATCCACTGGGACATATCAACCGGGCCGCCGCCCATCATCACCACGATGGTATTCGGGTTGGCTTTCAGCACCGCATTGATCAACGCGTCCTGTCCGAACGGCAGGTTCATGTCGGGCTTGTCAATGTCTTCGGCGTCGTACGCATTGTCGGACCAGACAGCGTAATTATAGCCGTGTGTCCAGCCACCAACGACGATCGCAACGTCTGCTTTTGATGCAGCTTCCGCAGCTTTGTTGATCGAGAGCTGGTCGGCAGTGGCGCCGCGGCGGATCTCGTATCCGGGCGCATACGTCACCTGTACGTCTTTGCCAACGAGATCATAGATGCCCTGGAGCGGCGTAACCTCGTAAAAGGCTTTGACCTGCGAGCTGCCGCCACCGAGCGACTGCTTCCGGTCTGCATTGACACCGATGACCGCGATTGTTTTGATGCCATCCTTATTGATGGGAAGCAGGTTGTTTTCATTCTTCAGAAGTACGATGCCTTCTTCGGCCACTTTACGTGCGGTTTGCTGGTGCTCTTTTGTGTTGTAGGATCCTTTCTTGCGCTGGCCGCCGAGCATATTTGTCTTCATCATGACGTAGAGAATGCGGCGCACTTTCTCATCAAGAATATATTCGGGAACGATCTTGTTCTGTACGAGCTTGAGGACTGTATCCCCGAGATAGAAGCGCCCGTAGTTGGGATTTGGCAGCATGGACAGGTCTGTTCCCATCTCGATATCGCAACCATTCCAAAGGGCCTGCATTGTGCTGTGTACGGCCCCCCAGTCGCTGATCACGGCGCCTTTGAAGCCCCACTCCTTCTTCAGGATTTCGTTCATGAGGTATTGGTTGTGCGTCGCCCATTGGCCGCGCACTTTATTATAGGATCCCATGAGGGTATTCACCTTGCCTTCCTGTACGGCGGCTTTGAAGCCGGGCAGGTAGATCTCGCGGAGGGCGCGTTCGCTCAGCTGTACGTCGATGCTGGTGCGCAGGATCTCCTGGTTATTGAGCGCGTAATGTTTTACGCATGCCGAGATCCCCTGGTCCTGCACCCCCTTAATATACCCGACGACCATCTTCGACACCAGGAACGGGTCTTCACTTTGGTACTCAAAGTTTCGACCATTGAGTGGTGTGCGGATGATGTTGATGCCAGGTCCGAGGATGACGTCTTTCCCACGAAAGGCAGCTTCACTCCCGAGTACAGAGCCAAATGCATAGCCAAGCTGCGGGTTCCAGGTTGCTGCGAGGCATACGCCGGTTGGCAGGTAGGTACCTGAATCATATACATTGCGGTCGGGGTTCCAGTCGCGCCCGTGCTCGACCCGAACACCGTGAGGACCGTCGGACATCACCAACTCGGGAATGCCGAGTCGTTTGACGCCACCGGATGTGAACGATGATGTCGCATGGATCATGGCGACCTTCTCTGCTGTCGTCATTTGCCTCACGAGCTGCTCGATCTTTGTGTTGATGGCAGCCTCCGATTGCGGCTGAGCGTGGGCGACCGAGGAAAAAAGGCCGGCGGCCAGGATGAAGAGCGAGTGAATTTTCATGTGTTGTTTCATTCTGATTGATTAGTTGGTTCCGGCAGGCATTCCGGCCTGCCTTGTGAACTGCAGGTAGCTCAGGGAGAGCTCACCGGATGTAGCTGCCAAACGAATTTTGTTCTCTCCTTTACGCAGGCTGATGCGCGGGATGCGCCCGGAGGTCCACCCGCTGGTTCCGTGAGCGAGGTCGAGCCGGCTCGCCGCAGACTGGTTTACGATGAGCGCAAGGGTAGCAGCCGCGGGGGACTTCACCCGCACCTGGAGGTCGTATACGCCGGTCTGCGCGGCATACACGGTGTATTGGAGCCACTCCGATGACTTGAGGCCATCTACCTGGAAACCGTTCGATGCCGTATCCGTGCATGTCTCAATGTCGATCCCGTCGTTGCGGTAGGTCCAGCCACGATTCCACGGAATATCCTTTCCCGTAGAAACACGGTAGTTCGCAGAGTCCATAGAAAAATAGGCCTCCCCGAGTGGTCCGATATCGTAGTTGACGGCGAACAGCATTGCCTCGCGGCCAATGTGGTTCAATGCAAAGGGTCTCGCCTCCGGCCGCGTCACTTGACGGAACATCGCGTCTATGACGTCGGCGTGATATATTGTTCTTTCTGTGCGGGTCGATGCGGCCAGCTCCATGAGCGCCGAGAACGCGTCACTGGCCGACGGCTTTGATCCCTGGCCTTTCCAATACGCAACGAGGGCGCGGTAGCCATCATTGGACTGAACCTGGAACGGGTTGTTCATTCCCATTTTTTTGAGGGGCCACCAGGCCCAGCCGATGTCGTTTCTTTCCAGCAGCGAAATGGCGCTGCGAAACCAGGAGTTGGAATTTTCGCCGGACTCGCCCATCCAGACAGGGATCTTATACTGCTCGCGCATGTCAATGAATTGCTGGATGGAGCCCTGGTTATTATCGTTCCAGTATTTGTGGAAGCTGATCGCGAGATTGGAATCCCATGCCGGCAGGATGCCTTTGTAGTTGTTCCCCCAGCAATTTGCTTCGAGGAAAATGAGGTGGTTGCGATCAACTGTCCGGATGGCTGCCGTGATGTCGACCAGGAGCTGTCGGAGCGGCGCGTTGGTAGCTTCCGCGCATCCATTTTTATCGGCCGGGTCCTGGAAACCCCAATTGGTTTCGTTGATCAGGTCGTAGCCGCCGATCCACGGTTCGTTGGCATAACGTGTAGCGAGCTGTTTCCACAGAGCGATGGTCTTCGCCCGGTTCGCGGAACTTTGCCACAGAGATGGCTTGGTTGTATCACGGTCAGAAATGGCACGATCAGCTCCCTGCCCGCCGGGTGCGGCATGCAGGTCAAGAATGAGGTAGATGTGATTCGAGCGGCACCAAGATAGAAGCGTGTCGACCAGCTGAAACCCTTTCGGCAGCCAGGTCTGTTTTCCCGTCACCGGCTCCTCATCAACCGGAAGCGTGAAGAGATTATAGTGCATAGGCAGGCGGATGGAGTTGAATCCCCAGGCGGCCAGGGAGTCGATGTCCGTTTTGCGGCAGAAGTTCGTCAGCCATGCGTCGTAGAACTGCACAGTACGGTCATGGCCGATCAACGCTTCAATCTTCTTCCTGATATCGGCCTGGTTGATCGCCGCGCCACTCAGTTGCAGCATATAGGGCTCTTGCAGCATCCAGCCGCCAAGCCCCATGCCGCGCAGCAGGACAGATCTACCTGCGCCGTCCACGATCTCCTTGCCTGCAGCTCTGAGGAAGCCTTGCGCCGAAAGGGGGCGTGAGGAGGTGATGAGCAAAAGCAAAGCAAGGGCGGGCAATAAAAAGATGGACTTTAATTGCTTCACGTGACTGGTTTTGCGTGTAAAAAAAAGAAGGGTGGCATATTCGGCTTGGAAAAGTAAATATTACCACCCCACACACACGATTGCTTATGAATGAGAAAAAAACTGCCGTACTGTGAGTCTGCTTCGCGATCAGAACGTTCTCAATGTATACGTCCACCAGACGCCGCTCCCCGCCTGCACTGTGAGCACAAGTTTGTCGTACCCGCTTTCGTGGGTCATGGAGAGGATGTCATACGTGAGCGAATTATTCACAGGCCCGGAGGTGAACTCACCACCGTTCTGCACCTTCGCCATTGCAACGTGTGCGCCGCGTCCATTCAGGGTCAGCTTGGCACGTGAGCCATTGCTGGCGGGTGTCACTGTGTAGCTGAACGTGCCGGAACCCCAAAGGGCCTGTGCTCCGGTGAGGTTCGCATTGGGCTCGCATGTAAAGTTTGAAAGTCCCATATACCCGTCGTCATAGAAGTCGCCTTTGTTGTCGAACTTGTATGTGCCGGGCGCGTCGAAGCTGAAAAGATAATCGTCGTTCCACTCGCATGCCCCCTGTCCTGTCACGTCGCCTGCGGGGTTGCCCCACCAGGATCCGTCGCCGGGATTGGGTCCTACCATTTCCGCGTAGCCCGATGGCATCAGGCGCCATTTCTTTTGCGTGCAACCGGCCAGAAAAGCCTGGACATTGTTCGGATCCTGGCAGGCCGTCGGGTCATTCTGTGTGATCGTGATGTTCTTCGAAATCGAGTCAAGTCCGCCATGCGCAGCAACAAGCAGCGTTGCCTTGTAGGTGCCTGCAAACGTAAAGCTTGCCGTTGCGGTATCGCCTGAGAATTTCTGCCCATTGCTTAGGGTCCAGTAGGCCATTGACGGCATATTCGTTTTGTTGACAAGCTTGACCTTGTTCGATCCGGTGGCCTGGATGATCTCAAAATCGGCCTTCGGTAAAGAGCCAAGCTCACCGTCGTTCTTTTCGGGAGTACAACCGATGCCGGCGAGCAAGGCCAGCCCGAGGGAGGCCGGGATAAGGCGTGACAGGAATTGCGTTTTCATATATCAAGTCGTTTAATGGTTCGAAATCAATAGCCGGGGTTTTGGACCAGCTTCGTGTTATTCAATTCGTTCAAAGGGATCGGCAGGATCTCGTTCTTGCCCGCCGTGAAGCCAACAGGACCGAGCACGCTTGCCGCGCGGCCGGTACGAACGAGGTCAAAGAAGCGATGACCTTCCGTTGCCAGTTCCAGGCGGCGTTCGTTGTAAATATTGTCGATCGTGGCAGGCACGGGCGTCAGACCCACACGAGCACGAACAGCGTCCAGCAGCGCCTGCGCGCGTGGCAGGCTGCCGCCACCTTTTACGATCGCTTCTGCCTCCATCAAGTATGTGTCGGCGAGACGGATCTCGATATAATCGTACGGATAGTTCAGCTCCGTGAGGCCTGGAAGCGTGGTTTTGAATTCAACCTTTGGCGCGAATTTCTCGATGAAATAGCCTGTGTTCTGGTAGCCGGCTTCGTAGCTGCGGCCCGGTGCTGCATTCACGATGCTGTCGATATTCGCAACCGTGTACGGGTAGCGTGGGTCGCCTTTGATGGCGTTAACGAGACTCAGGGTGAGCGGGTTGAATCCCCAGCCTGGCATGTATTTCGGTCCGCTGTAGCCGCGCGGTCCAACCATTTGCACCATTACGTTTCCTTCGAAAGCGCCCCACGAGCCCCAGTCCTGGCGGGCACGCGATGTGTGCACGATCTCGAAGATCGATTCCGTATTGAATTTGTTCGATGGCTTAAAAACGTCTTCAAAGTTTGTGAGGAGCTTGTAGCCGAAGCTCGATGTGCCGCCAGGTGTTCCGTTGACATCGGCAAGTTGCTGGGCTGCCTGCGCCCACTTCTGCTCATAGAGATACACTTTGCCAAGAAGGGCTTTGGCAGCGCCTTTCGTGACACGGCCGCCTTCGGATGCAGCAGACACGGTGCTGGGCAGGCTGGCTTCAGCGATCGCCTCCGTGAGGTCCTTTTCGATCTGTGCATACACCGCTTCGGGTGTTGCCTGCGGAACATTATAAATGTCGGCTGTTGGCAACGGTGATGTGATCAGGGGCACGTTCTTGAACAGGCGAACGAGGTCGAAATAGTAGTATGCGCGTAGGAATTTCACTTCGGCTGTGTAGCGACTTTTTTGCGTTGCCGTCAGGTCGGGAACGCCGTCCATCTTTGTGAGAAGAAGGTTTGCGCGGTAGATGCCGGTATAGTTTCGGCCCCAGAGGTCGCCTTGCGGCCCCTGCCCTGCATTGACAGTGAAATTATCCCAGGCCGTCCACACAGGCTGGTCGCTTGCCGAGCCACCACCAACGCCTGCATCATCGGATGCTGCATTGAGCAGGCCGAGCTTGCTGGCATACGTGGCGCCGGTTTCGGAACCGAGCGGGTCATACACAGCCACCAGTCCGTTGAAGACCTCGGCGGCATTGCGGTAATAGTTGTTCTCGAAGATGGTATCGCCGGTCGGGTCAACATCCAGGAAACTTTTCTTGCACGAGCTGAGCGCACCGGCTGTAGACAGGGCGATCAGGAGGACATAATGAAGTTTATTTTTCATGATCCGTGTGTTAGACTGTTAGAAAGTAAGGTTGATGCCTGCAGTGAACGACTTGGCCTGCGGATAGAATCCACGGTCGATGCCGTAGCTGCCACCGCCGATCTCGGGATCGTAGCCTGTATATTTCGTAAAGGTCACGAGGTTATTGGCACTGACATAAACCCGGACGTTCTGGAAATGTGCGCGGTTCAAAAGTGTGCGAGGCAGCGAGTACCCTATTTGGAGCATCTTGATCCGGAAATAGTCACCGTTTTCGAGGAGGAAGGACGATGGTGAGCTGTAGTTTTTGTTCGGGTCGTCAATGGTCATGCGGGGAAAGTCGTTCGACGTTCCGGTGCCTGTCCAGCGGTTGAGTGCCTTTGTCGTCCAGTTAGCCGTTGGAATATCGAGGCGGCGCAGAGCATTGTAGATCTGGTTCCCGGCCGCTCCCTGTCCAAAGACGGTCAGGTCAAATCCTTTGTAAGCCGCGTTGACATTGAAGCCATACGACCAGTCCGGTGTCGGGTCACCGATAAACGTGCGGTCGCTGGCGTTGATGACACCGTTCGTGTCCAGGTCGGCCCATTTGAAATCGCCAGGGCGGGCGCCGGGTTGAATCAGCTGTCCGTTCTTATTGCGATAAGCATCGACCTCAGCCTGTGTTTGAAAGATGCCCAGCTGCTCGAACCCATAGAAAGAGCCGATTGCATGACCGACCGCGATGCGTGTCAGGTTGTACTGGCTCGACTGCAAGGCAGCGCCACCTTCCAGGAAGGCTTTTCCCTGCCCGAGAAAGGTCACCCGGTTTTGAAGGTGAGAGACGTTTCCTTTGACGTTCAGGCGCACATCGCCGATCATGCGATTGTAGCCGAGCTCCAGCTCATAACCTGTGTTTTCCATATCGGCTACGTTGCCAACCGGGCCGCCCGACGCACCGACGTAACCAGGGATCTGGATCGTCTGAAGGATGCCGCTTGTCTTTTTCTTATACCAGTCAAACGTGAGCGAGACGTTTCGGAACAGGGTCATGTCGAAGCCGATATCTGTCTGGCTCGTTTCTTCCCAGCGCAGGTCCGGGTTGGCGGGTGCATTCGGACTGTTGCCGAAGGTATAGTTGTCGCCGAACGTATAGTTGCGGCCACTGCCAATGGTCGACACATAGCGGAAATCGCCGATCGCATCGTTACCATTCACGCCATACGAGGCGCGCAGCTTCAGGAAGTCAACAGCTTTGTTGGCCGGCCAGAATGCTTCGCGGGAAGCAACCCAGCCCACAGATGCAGACGGAAAATAGCCATACTTATTATTGCTGCCGAAGCGGGACGAGCCGTCGCGGCGGAGGATCGCTGTGAGAAGGTACCGTTCGTTGAAATCATAGGTCAGGCGTCCGTAGAGCGAGCTCACCTTGTGGGGAGTCGATGTCGATGCCCAACCCTGGCGCTTTTCAGGGGCAAGGTTGAAATTGA
>JAQBNP010000033.1 GCA_028288515.1 Flaviaestuariibacter sp.
GGGTGTGACACAGGTACCGTTCGAGGACTTGTGTTTTGTATCTCCATCGAAGAATGCAACCGCCTATGCACCAGTTTCAACGAAAATGGATTGAAGTCTGTAGCACTGACCGGCGACTCTAAAGAACAAGAACGTGAAACTGCCATTCAACGACTGGAATCTGATGGTGCTGACAAAATAGACTACATCTTTACGCGAGATATCTTCAATGAAGGAGTTGACATCCCAAGGGTCAATCAAATCATCTTACTCCGTCCTACGGAGTCTGCGATCGTGTTCGTTCAACAGCTTGGCCGAGGACTGCGCAAGACAGACGGAAAAGAGTTCCTTACGGTGATCGATTTTATCGGAAACTATCGCAACAATTATCTGGTACCAATTGCCCTCTTCGGAGATACTTCTTATAATAAAGATCGCCTGAGAAAGCTGATGGTAAGTGGTAGTAGCCTCATTCCGGGCGCTTCGACCGTAAACTTTGACGCGATTGCTAAGAAGCGCATTTATGAGGCAATCGATTCAGCCAATATGAAATTGAAGCGGGACCTAGATCGGGATTATGAACTTCTCAAATTTAAAATCGGCAGGACTCCCACAATGGTTGATTTTTTGGAACATGGAAGTCGTGACCCATATCTCTATGTTGAGAACGCCGGATCATTTTATGAATATGTGTCAAGCAAGGAACGCAAAGATCTTGGAGTAGACAAAGATGGAAGAGAGGTCCTAAAAGGACTTTCGACTAAGGTTGCAAATGGTAAGCGCATCGAAGACGTGATCATTTTACAAGCGTTGTTAGAAGTGCAGCATATTGATAAATCAGATTTGTTTTATACCATCAAGAATCGTTTCGGATATACCCCCTCTGATGAAACGTTCGAATCTTGCGCTCGGTCAATCAATATGGAGTTTGTAGGAAAGCCGTGTTCGATCGTCGAGAAAACGGGGGATCGTCTAAGCCGATCTTCTCATTTAGACCAACTACTTCAGAATCCAACATTCACACTCTATTTAAAAGACTTATTGTCGTTTGCCGAACTGGCTTTTGAGAAGAAGTACCAAACCAGCACGTATAAGAATGGATTCTTTCTGTATGAAAAATACTCGCGCGAAGATGCACTGCGAATACTCAATTGGAGTACAAATCCAGTTGCTCAAAATGTGGGTGGTTATATTACCCATCCAGATAAGAATTGCTTTGTCATTTTTGTTACCTACCACAAAAGCGGAAACGAACAGAGTTCGACTGATTATGAAGACCGGTTTCTAGGAACCGACCGATTTGAAATGATCTCTAAGAACAACAGGTCTCTAAACAGTCCTGAGATAAAGCTGTTAGCGAACAACCGTAATATCCGAATTCCCTTTTTCCTTAAAAAGAGCAATGACGAAGGAAAGGAGTTCTATTACTTAGGCGATGTTATTCCGGACTTCGATGCAGGAGCATTTGAAGAGAACCTTCGAGGAAAGAATCAGGATATTAAGGCAGTGAAGGTTCTGTTTAAGTTGCAACAACCTGTTTCTGACGACCTATACGAGTATTTTACAGATAACAGTAGCTTAGACATAAAGTAAGCCGCATTGAATTTCAGACTATAGGGTTGCCTTTGTTCCGTGCTGCGTTGGCGAAGGCATTCCGCAGGGCCGGTTATTGCACCCCCCTCACCCATACACCCCATTCTTCATCGCCCACACCACCAACCCGGCCACATTGCGGCTGCCCAGCTTTTCCATCAGCCGCGCCCGGTACTTTTCAACCGTTGACACGCCTAGCTCCATGCGGTCGGCGATCTCCTTCGTGGAGAGCTGCTCGCAGAGGTGGCAGAGGATCGCCTTGTCGGCTTCGGTCAGCTCCGGCTTCTCCGGCGCGGTCTTCGTGTTGATGCCCGCCACGATCTTCAGCAGCCGCTTCGACGTGCCGTCGCAGTAATACACCGAGCCCTCGCGCACGGTGGCCAGGGCATCAAAGACCTCGTCCATGCAGCTATGCTTCAGCAGGTAGCCCTGCGCGCCCGCGGCAAGCATATCGGCAATGAGGTGGTCCTCGTCATACTGCGTCAGCGCGATCACGGGAACAGCGGGGTAGAGTGCCCGCAGCTCCCGCGTGGCGGCGATGCCGTCCATCACCGGCATCTGGATATCGGTCAGGATCGCCTCCGGCCTGGTCGACCTCGCCAGCCGCAGCAGCTCGGCCCCGTCTTTCGCCTTGCCCACAACGGTGGCGCCGCCCCGTTCGAGCAGCAGCTCGAGGCCGTCACGGAACAGGACCAGGTCGTCGGCAATCAGGACACGCATACGCATTGATTTAAGAGAGGGGAAGTGTGAAAAAATATTCGGTTCCATGCGCCGGCGTCGACACGCACTGCATCCGCCCGCCCAGCAGCGCCACCCGGCTTCGCAGGTTGGCCAGCCCCTGCCCCGAGCCGGCCGGCACCGGCTGCGCAAAGCCGCGTCCATTGTCCTTGCAAAGAAGGTGAACGTTCTTGCCAGCCTCCGTCAGCCGCACCAGCATCATCGTGGCGCCCGCATGCTTGGCCGCGTTCTGCACCAGCTCCTGCACCACCCGGTAGACCTGCAGGGCGGCATCGGTACCAACCGCACGCCGGAGCGCGCACTCAAACGAAATGGCCATCGGCGTGAGCTCCTGGTAATCGTCGAGGAACTGGCGGAGCGCCGCCTCCAGTCCCTTGCTCGCCAGCACCCGCGGTGTCAGGTTGCGCGCGATCCCCCGCAGCCGCGCGTTCAGCTCGTCGAGGTAGCCGAGCGAGCGCTCCATATGCGCGTCGCTTCCCGGGTGCCCCGGCCACGCCAGCTTCAGGTGCAGCTTGATGGCCGATACGAGCGGACCGATATCGTCGTGCAGGTCCTGCGACACGCGGCTGCGCTCCCCCTCCAGCACGCCGATCTCGGCCAGCAGCTGCTCCCGCTGCACGCGCAGGTGTGCCCGCCGGCTCCCCGAAAGGGCCGCCAGGAACGACAGCAGCACCGCGCCGGCAACGACGCACACGATCACCACTGCAGTATATACCGAGGCTTCCGAGGGATCCATAACACGGCAATCGCAAAAAGGAGGTTGCTAATCAGGTTTACAAACGAAAGAAGGTCCCGCACACCCGCGCGGAACCCGGCGCTCCCCTGGAGTCCGTAGACCAGGAACAGCTCCATTACGACGGCGAACAGGAAAGACAGGAGGAACGCAAGGCAGACCAGGAAGACCGGGTCCGGCAGGAGCTGCCCGGTTCTTTCGAAAAGCAGGCAGGTCAGCAGGTGGAGACTGGCCACCGCCATCGTGATCGAACACAGCAGCGTGTAATAGGGGCTCACCGCCCGCAGCGGCTGGGCAACGGTCTCGCCGGTCCACACAAAGCAGAACAACGCCATGAGCAGCGGGTAGATCCACCGGTTGCCGGCGAACGCGTCCCACCGGCGGAACTGCCACAGCAGCAGCAGTCCTTCCGCCAGCGAAACCACATTCTGAAGAACGGTGCGCGCGTCGCTTGTGGCCGGGAGGAAAGCGGCGGCGAGCTCCGCCCCGAAGCGCGCCCAGAGCAGGAGCACAAAGGGAAGGAAGGCACGCGGGATGGCCCGGAGCCGCACCGCGGCGAGAATGGCTGCGATCCCGATGGAAAGGCTGAACACGGTATGAAGTGCCAGGCTCATAGATGAATGTATGACTTATTAAGCGATCCCGGGGTGACGCGCGGAACCGGGGCCGCGCAACGGGTCTGCCGCGCGTCGCACCTGGCACGCAGGAGAGAGGCGGCCAGGTCCTGGGCTGCGGAGCCGGTCGCGGGGACCTTGCGCAGCGCCAACGACGCGCCTGAACCGACGACTTATCGGCCGGAATGAACGACGGGACCGATACGCTGAGGGCGCCTGTTGCGCGGTCGATCGCCGGTACATAAGGCACCTGGAGCGTCGTTCCAAGTGGCGAGTTCGAATTGAACTCGAACCCCTGCAGCAGCTCCGTTTCCCCATCCATCACATTGCGCATCCCCCGGATGCTGGTCGCATCCGCCTTGACAACCGCCAGGAAGACCGAGAGCATCCGTCCGGAGAGGCGCTGGGTGCGTGCAAGCCCGATAATTGTTTCAAAGGCTTTGCGCATCACCTTGCCTGCTTTGCCTGCCCGCGAAAACTCTGCGCAGTTTTCACGATTTCGCTGGAACCGCGGGTCCGTCGCAAACCTGCCATCGGCAACCTCCGACTTCGGCTTTGCCTGGTAGCCGTCCGCTGATTTTGAGAATGTCGTGTCCCCCAACGTGCCTTTGAGTTTGAGGAATCCTTTTTGTTTTGCCATGATCTTGTTGTTTAAAAACTGGTAAAAAATGGCAATCGTCAGGAGGGTCATGACCAAATGCGCATCCCTGCTTTTTGCCGTTGACAGGGCAAGACTAGCAACGCAAAACGGTGCTGCAAAGCGTCGGGTCCGTCCGTGCAGCATTACGCCGGAAAATGCATGTTGGTGCATCTGGCTACTTATGGTAAGTTGAAAAAAAGGAACTGGCCTGTTGCTTTCAAAAAGCACGGATCGCCCGAAAAATGCCCGCCGGCACCCTGGTTTATTCGGACTTCATTCGTACTTCATTCGTAGTTCATTCGTAGTTTATTCGTAGTTCATTCGTATTTCATTCGTATGGCATTCGTATCACACTCGTATGGCACTCGTATGGCACTCGTATCGGACAGGTATGGCACAGGTAGAAGAAAGGTAGAAGAGACTGCTGGCACTCATACGGCACTCGAAGCACACTCGTATCCGGAACGTCCAGCTCCTTTCCAGGATCCCCCGGTTTTTCGAAGGTGCTGGAAGAAACAACAGTCTAAAAGAAAAGACCGAACCCTTGTTTTGATCCTCGATGCGGACACAGCCTGACTGTTGTGCGCCGGCCGGCAAAGCGGCGGAGCGCATCGCTTTGCCTTGACCTTTTTGCTCTCCTTTTTGCGTCAAGGCAAAAAGGAGAATGAATGTGTAGTTGAAAAAACAAGCTACATGAAACGCAAAGAGCGCGAAGGTGCAAAGAAGCGCAAAGGGTCGCTTTGTGCTTCTTTGCGCCTTTCCGTCTTCGTGGCTCAAACTGTCTCAACGCGCACGCTTCGGGTCCCTGCGGGATGACAGCCGGGGACATGCGGGTGAGAGTTATGAAGGTGCAGGTTGTCTTTGGAGGGAAAGGTGCTGACATGCGTCAGCATGACAGCGTGCGTAAAGCATGGGCTCCCTCGCGAGACGCTCGGGATGACAG
>JAQBNP010000047.1 GCA_028288515.1 Flaviaestuariibacter sp.
TTGCCTCCCTGCGCTCTTTGCGTTTACCGGCTGTTCAACTTCCATCGATAAACGACCCATTCACTATTCACTATTCACCATTCGTAGTGCAGTCGTATTTCAGCCATACTATACTCATAGATAACTCATACCAGACTCATAGCACACACATACCTGCTTCGGACACCCTTCGGTCATGCTTCGGTCATCCTTCGGTGATCCTTCGGTGATCCTTCGGTGATCCTTCGATCATCCTTCGGTGTGAGCCAATCCGAAAACCCATGAAAAACGCTTGAAAGAATAGCAGCCCATCCCCCACCCTACCGCGCTTGCGACGAGAGTCTTGGGTAGCAAACTAACAGCCCCTAAACGCAAAGAGCGCAAAGAGGCAAAGGAAACGCAAAGAAGATCCTCCTTTGTGCTCCTTTGCGCCCTTCGCGGCTTTGTGGTTCAAAACGCACGTTGCCGGTCACTGGATGACAGCCTCCAAAAACGACCCAATTCACTATTCACTATTTACTATTCACCACTCACCACTCACTATTGGCTTCCCCGCACCAACGGGTAGCTCGTCATCATTTCAAAATCATAGTCGCCCTTTTTCTTGAGCAGCTGCAGCAGCATCCGCAACTGTTGTGAGTCTGCGGGATGCTGGTACACCTGGTCGTGGGCAAGCACGATCAGGTGCCCGTCCAGCTTCATGCGGCCGTGTGCAAATGCGCTGTCAATGCGCCGCGCAAGCTCGTCGGCAGACGTCGATACAGAGAGTGTTCGATGATCATACTCCCACTCCAGGTCCCACCCCATCACCACGAATCCCGCCCCCTGCAGCGAGTCGGCCGCGGCAGCACTTTTCTTCAGGTCGGTAAAACGAAGCGTGTCAACCCGCCAGATATTCCGGCCCGGCGTCCGAACGATCGGGTTGTCGAGGCCTAGGCTGTCCTGCGTTCGCCGGAAGTCGCTCACCACGGAGTCGGGGTTGCTGTAATACTTTTCATAACGGCCATTCGCATGCGAATAGCTGTGGTTGCACACCGCGATGTGCTCCGCGATCCGCAGGCTGTCCCACACACGGTTCTGTGCCGTGCTCGCAAAAACATGCTCGCCGACAACAAAGAAGGTGACCGGCACGCCCTCGTCACGAACGATGTCCATCACATTCCTGGTACCGCGGTTGGGCCCGTCGTCGAAGGTGAAGTAAAGCTTTTTTCGCCTGGACTTCTGCGGCGCTTTCGGCTTTGGCTTTTTCGCAGCGGCAACGGGTTTGGAAAGAGGCTTCAGGAGAGGATGCCGCACTTCGTGGCGCGGCTGGTGGCAGGAGAAGAACAGGGAAGCACAGAGCAACAGGAGGCGGGGCAGCGCAGTGGCCGCATCACCGTCATCGTCCGAAGAGGATTCCATAAATGTGGGGGAGTTTAGAAGTTGAATGTACAATGACGCCGGCGCCTGCTCCAAATGGCCCCCGTTAAAGAATTTCTAAATTGCGAAAGCCGCCTGTGTCCCATGCAACCATTCCGGGAGCGCTGCCGTATGGATGACTTTTTTGGAACCGTTTTTGCCAGAGGGAGCCTGCTGACCTCTAAAACGTGTATATGAGCGGGAAAATACTTCTGGTCGATGACAACACTGACCTGCTGATGATCACCCAGATCATCCTCAAAGGGCAAGGGTACGATACTGTGCTGGCGCGAAGTGTCGAAGAAGCTGAGCGCAAGATCCGGATCCATGACCCATCCCTTGTTCTCCTCGACGTCAAGATCGGCGACGACGATGGCCGCGTGTTCTGCAAGCGGCTGAAGAAATACGATTCCACCTTGCGCATTATCCTGATGTCCGGCGACGATTGCCTTGAATACAGGGCGTCGGCTGCGGATGACTTCCTTCCCAAACCCTTCGACTTCAACGAGCTCCTGTCGAAAGTGCAAAACCAGCTTGTGGCCGAGGCCATCTGAGAGTACAACGATTGATCGGTGTTGTTTGTCGTTTTTGTTGCATCTTAGAGCGAATCAACACACGCACTGGCTATGGTCGCCGAAGCTACTCCAACAAGCTCCGTCGCGGTCCCCGATTTCTTTTGGGGAAGCGACTACCTGATCGATGAACGCATGTTTCCTGACCGGACTGGTCATGAATACAAGATCTATGACCCAACCGGCGCGCCCGTCGGCCGCATCCGCAGGGAAACGCCGGGCTGGCACAGCTTCATGCGGCTGTTCCTGAAACGGCACCTTCTCCCCTTCTCGTTCGCGCTCCTCGACAACGGCAATAACAGGCTGGCCACGATCAGCCGGACCTGGACCTTCCGCATTTCGCGCATCGAGATCCGCGATCCCGACGGCAATGAGGTCGGCTCGATCCGCCTGAAGCGCACCGGCCCCAACACGCGCTTCAAGATGTTCCTGGATGGCCGCAAGATCGCCGAGATCAATGGCGACCGGAAAAGCTGGTCCTTCCTGATCACCGATGCGGAGCATATGCCCATTGGCGCAATCGATAAGAAATGGGCGGGCGTCAACCGTGATACTACGGAAAGCCCGGATCGCTACCGCCTGTCCATCAACCCGCAATTCGCTGATGGCTCATCGCGCCGGCTGCTCATTTCAACGGCCATTACGATCGATATGGTGCTGAAGGCAAGCGAATAATTTTTTACACATTCGGAAGAACCTCCTATATTCGTTCGAGATGACATCGATCAATCAGAATAACAACAATCAGAACAGGCTCCACTGAGCAGGGTTGTTGCTATGACACGATACGCCCCGCTCACCGCGGGGCTTTTTTTTAACCGTAAATGAACTAAGTATGTGCGGAATCGTTGGCGTATTCGATCTCAAAAAACCGGCGGAGGACCTCAGGCCACAGGCACTCAACATGTCACGCCGGCAACGGCACCGCGGGCCGGACTGGTCCGGTATCTTCATGTGCGACAAGTCGATCCTCGTGCATGAGCGCCTCTCCATCGTCGACCCGACCTCGGGGAAACAACCGCTCCGCAGCACGGACGGCACACTGGCTCTCGCCGTCAACGGCGAGATCTACAACCATCGCGAGCTCAGGAAAAACCTCGCGCAACCCTACGCATTCCAGACAGAATCCGACTGCGAGGTGATCCTGGCCCTGTACCGCGAAAAAGGCCCAGCCTTCCTCGAAGACCTGAACGGCATCTTCGCGTTTGCCCTGTACGACAGCGAACAGAACTGCTACCTCATCGCGCGCGACCATATGGGCATCATTCCCCTGTATATGGGATGGGACCAGTGGGGGTCTTTCTACGTCGCCTCCGAGCTCAAAGCCCTTGTTGGAACCTGCACGAAGATCCAGGAGTTCCTTCCCGGCCATTACCTGTTCAGCAAGGAGGGCACGACGCTCACGAAATGGTATGAACGCAACTGGTCCAGCTACGAGAATGTGAAGGACGCCACCACCGATATCGCTGCCGTCAGGAAAGCTTTGGAAGAAGCCGTGCACCGCCAGCTCATGTCCGACGTGCCTTATGGCGTGCTCCTCTCCGGTGGCCTCGACTCCTCCATCATCTCCGCAATCGCCAAGAAATACGCCGCGCGCCGTGTTGAGACCGAAGACCTGAAAGACGCCTGGTGGCCGCAACTGCATTCATTTGCGGTAGGATTGAAAGACTCACCCGACCTGATCGCGGCGCGCAAGGTTGCAGACCATATCGGCACCATTCACCACGAAGTAAATTTCACGATCGAAGAAGGCATCGATGCGCTGCGCGATGTCGTGTACCACCTCGAAACATACGATGTAACAACGATCCGTGCTTCCACACCCATGTACCTGCTCGCGCGTGTCATTAAATCCATGGGCGTAAAAATGGTGCTGACGGGTGAAGGTTCCGATGAGCTCTTCGGAGGGTATCTCTACTTCCATAAAGCGCCCGATGCGCGCGCCCTTCACGACGAGACCGTCCGCAAGCTTGGCAAGCTCCACTTGTACGACTGCCTTCGCGCGAACAAGTCGCTCGCTGCCTGGGGTGTGGAAGGACGCGTACCGTTCCTCGACAAAGAATTCATGGACGTGGCCATGCGGATCAACCCAAATGAAAAGCTCAGTGGAACGGTCGGCCGGATGGAGAAATGGGTGCTCCGAAAAGCATTTGAGGATTACCTGCCGGCAGAAGTGGCGTGGCGTCAGAAGGAGCAGTTCTCCGATGGTGTCGGGTACAGCTGGATCGATACGCTGAAGGCAATGACGTCTGCGCAGGTGAGCGATGAGCAGCTGGCGAATGCGGCATTCCGCTTTCCTGTCAACACGCCGCGGAGCAAGGAAGAATATTTTTACCGCAGCATTTTCAGTGAGCACTTTCCCGGCGATGAAGCCGCGCGCTGTGTGCCTTCCGAGCCCTCGGTGGCGTGCAGCACGGCCATTGCGCTTGAATGGGATGCGGCTTTCCGCAATGCCAATGACCCGTCGGGCCGGGCAGTGAAGAGTGTGCACGAAAGTGCATACGAGTGAAAAAAATTTTAGGTTGAGGCGTGAGGCGATTGCGGATTTATGACAATTCGCACAAGAGGAATATTACGATAGGAGATGGCAGGTTTGCGATTGCAGATTTAGAGAAGACCCTTAGGAAAAAGACAGCAATGACGACACAGCCAAAATCTGCAATCGCCAATCTGCAATCCAAAATCATAAATCTAAATCGTAAATCTAAAATCGTTAGCCTACTTCCCCGGCTTCGGCATCTTTACCTGCTGCCGTCCCAGGCCCACGATGACATTGATCGCGGACGAC
>JAQBNP010000070.1 GCA_028288515.1 Flaviaestuariibacter sp.
GATTCAATGATGCGCCGTTCGGCGACAATACGTTCCGTGATGTCGTGAACGAAGCCGAGCACGCCCCACACATGGCCATGATCGTCCGCGAGCGGGGACTTCTGGATGGAAACGTAATTGTGCTTGCCGTTGACGCGGAGCTTCACCTCAGGCAGGTAAAGATCCGCCCCGTCATGCATGACGGTCGTTGCCGACAGTGCGCCCGGCGGGTCGGTCACAACATCGGTATCCAGCTCGTCTTCTCTCTTGCCAATGAAGTCGCGCGGAGTGAGGTCGAAATGATCGGCGGCTGCTTTGTTCACCATCTGGTAGCGCCCGTCCTGGTCAAGGATAAAGATCATATCGGGACTGGCGTCGATGATCGTGCGGAGCAACGCTTCGGATTTCCGCACCTGCTCGAGAGACGCCTGCAGCTCTTTATGACTTCGAACGCTTTGGCGGAAAACGGGCGCAACAACAAGCACCGTCAGGATAGCAAGCGCGGATACAAGTGAGAAGATCATGATGCGGTTCATCAGCCTGATCTCCCGTTGCAGGTCCCGGCCCGTTGAGAAGAACAGGCTTTCCAGGGTTTGCATCTCTTTGATATAGGATGTTTCCTGTTGTCGCAGCATTGCCTGGTTGCTGTAATCGGTCTTGCTCTGCAGTGAGCCCGGGGCGAGCAGCAACAGGCTGAACCTGCGGATCGGCTCATAGCTTGTTTCGGCCTTCTCGAAGAGGTGGCGCACGCTGTCCCGAAGCACCAGGCTGGGTTCACGCGTGAGCCGATCGAGCTGCCGGCGCTCGGTTTCGAACTCGGTGATCGACCGGCGCAGGGTTTCTTGCTGTGCCAGGTATTGTTCGGGAGAAAGAAAATGATGGATCGATAAAGAGGTGACGCTCCGGCATAGCTGCTGGATATAGACCTGCTGGCTGTTGACAAGTGTTTCGCCCTGCTCAATGACCTGGCCCTGCGCGGTTTTGTGTGTTACGTAGAAGTAGCCGAATATATTAAACAGGATGACAAGGAACAGAAGCGAAACCGAGCGAAGCATCAGTTTTTTGAGGCGTTGCATGAAAGCAGTTTAGTTTGGTTGTCAATTGTGCGGAAAGGAGGACGGAAGGAAAAAATACAACATTAAACCCAAACGAAAGAGGCTTCTCCTGTACAACATTTATTTCTGCCCTGCCTTCCGGTCAACCAGACCGGCCACGGACGCGATCACGACGCCGACCAGGGCAACGACCGCGATCGAGACGCGGAGGCTGAACAGGCCGGCCAGGAGTCCCACCAGCGGCGGGCCGACAAGGAAGCCCATGAAGCCGATGCTCGTCACAATGGCAATGGCGCTGCCGGGAGATACGGTTGTTGAGCGCCCCGCCCGGCTATAAACCAAAGGCACAACCGAAGAAACGCCGAAGCCTACCAGGAGAAAGCCGGCAATCGACACGGGCACGGTCGGGAAGGCCACGGCCAATGCCAGTCCGCTTGCGATGAGCAGGCCGCTGATGCGGAGCGTTCGCGTAAAGCCCGCGCGCGCCGTGAGCCAGTCGGCAACAAAGCGGCCGCCGGCCATGGTGCTCATGAAAGCTGTGTACCCAGCGCCCACCCAGGCTCTTTCGGCATGCACGATCTTTTGGAAATAAACGCCACTCCAGTCGAACATGGCACCCTCACAAATGAGGCAGCAGAATGCCAGGGCGCCGAGCCGCAGCAGCGTGGCATCTGGGAGCGTGAAGCGTTTGCGTTGCCCCGATGTTTGCCTGTTATCACGCACAAGTTTTGGATACGTAAGGACGGCGGCAACGGCAACGAGGCTGCCAATACCTGTAAAGTGAGCAGCTGTCGGAACACCACGTCCGAGCAGGAGGGTGGCGATCCCCGCGGCTGTAAATCCCGCGAGGCTCCACAATCCATGGAACGAGGCCATGATGGGCCGGCCATACCGCGCTTCTACGGCGACCGACTGCGTGTTGATCGCAATATTGGCCACATTGCCGGCGATACCGAACAGTACCAGAAGGACGACGAGCGAAAAGACATTGCCGGCAAAGCCGAGGCAGGCGAGAAGCACGCTGTACAAAAGCAGGGAAAGGAACGCGATGATCCGGCTGCCATAGCGGTTCACCAGGCGGGCGGCAACGAGCAGCGCCAGCATAGACCCGACAGGCAGGCTGAACAAAACGAGTCCGAGGCTCGAATCGGGTAAGCGCAGCCTTTGCTGAACGGTCGGTATCCGCGATGCCCAGCTCGCAAAGCAAAGCCCCTGCAGGAAAAAAAGCGCACTCACGGCTACGCGGTATCCGCGATGGGAAGGCGGCGGGACAGGTGCATTGGGCATGTTGGTGCTTGACATGGCGAAAGGGCTGCAAAAATACAGGCGGTGCGCGGTAGGACCACTGGTTGTGCTGCCGTTTTATGCCTGCCCGCATCGCGACGGCTTTCACCGATTTGCTATCTTCATCGCATGACAAGAAGCGCCGCTCTTTTCGTCCTGGCAAGCCTGCTCTCTGTCCCGTCATTGTGCCAGGATGGCTTTGTCCGCGTATCCAACAGGCAACTGACCGTTGAGGGACGTCCCTACTATTATATCGGTGCCAACTACTGGTACGGAGGGTTGCTGGGGTTGGTAAAAGATCCGGCCCGCGGGGTGCAGCGGCTTCGCAAGGAGCTCGACTTCCTGTCGTCAAAAGGTGTCACCAACCTGCGCGTGATGGTGGGCGCGGAGGGCTCGGGGCCGATCAATGGTGTGCCACGGGTGGCGCCGCCGCTGCAGCCGGAGAAGGGAGTGTTCGATACGGCGCAGCTTCGTGGCCTGGACCGATTGCTGGCCGAGATGGGCAAGCGCCACATGAAGGCCGTACTGTTTCTGTCCAATAACTGGGAGTGGAGCGGTGGCTTCCTGCAATACCTCAACTGGAACGGGCGGTTGGCCGACAGTGTCCTTCGGCGAAAGCTTGAATGGGACGAAATGCGTGACGTCATCAGTGGCTTCTATTCGTGCCAGGGATGCATCGAGGATTACCGGCAACAGGTCTCCCTGGTGCTGGGGCGCGTCAATACGGTTACGGGTAAGCGCTATACCGATGACCCCTCCATCATGGCATGGGAACTGGCCAATGAGCCGAGACCGATGCGCCCTGCCGCGAATGATGCCTATGCGCGCTGGATCTCGGGCATGGCCGCGTTCGTGAAGCAAAAAGACAGGAATCATCTTGTTACGATCGGCCATGAAGGCTCCATTGGCACGGAAAGCATGGATCTCTATGAAGCGGTGCATGCGGACCCGAACATCGACTACCTCACGATCCATATCTGGCCAAAGAACTGGGCCTGGTTTGCAGATACGTCCATCCAGCGCGACCTTCCCCAGGTGATCGCAAAGACGGATGCCTATATTGCCTCGCACCGCGCAGTTGCACAGCGTCTTCGGAAGCCGCTGGTTCTCGAAGAGTTTGGCCTTCCGCGGAACAACCAGGCGTTCCAACCCGCATCGGCTACGGGTCTCCGCGATGCATACTATCGCTTCGTTTTTTCGCAGTGGCAACGCGATGTGCGCAGTGGCGGCGTGATCGCGGGCGCTAATTTCTGGGCGTTCGGTGGCCAGGCGCGCCCGGTACCGGGACAGGTCTACTGGGCAGAAGGTGACGACTATATGGGCGATCCCCCGATGGAGGAGCAAGGGCTCAATACGGTCTTCGACTCCGATGCTTCCACATGGGCGATCATTTCTTCTTTCACCGGTAATCGCAACCCGGCAGCGCCAGGCACGAGGGCCAGGAAAAGAGTGCCGGTAACAAGAAATGAATCGCGTCTGTTGCCGCACCGGGTTGCAGCAAAGTCCTAGGAACCGGAATGCCGGCCGTCCGAAGAAGAGCCACGGCCTTCCGTCAATTGTCTTTTAGCCGCGGCCGGAAACGAATACAGCTTATTGTTCGGAAGATGACCGGGCCGGTCATGCGGGTCAAATGGGGGCCGATCGGGGACCCTGCCAGGGCAAGCGAAGCAACAGCGCCCGTCGTCAACGGCCTGATTGCATTGACACGGTCAAAGCCGTATCTTGAGCCTGTTTGACACTCCATTAAACCAAACGATGATGACCCAAACCAAAGGGCTGACGAAAGTGATCGCCGCCTCCTCTGTCGGTACCCTGATCGAGTGGTACGATTTCTATATTTTCGGAAGCCTGTCCTATATCCTGGCCACGAAATTCTTCCCCAGCACATCGCCGACGACCGCCCTTCTCTCCACTCTCGCGACGTTCGCTGCGGGCTTTATCGTGCGCCCTTTCGGGGCATTGTTCTTTGGACGGATCGGCGACATCATCGGTCGGAAATATACCTTTCTTCTCACGCTGATCCTCATGGGCGGATCTACGTTCCTGATCGGCTGCGTACCGTCCTATGCAACGATCGGTGCCTGGGCTCCCGCGCTGGTGCTGGTTTTGCGCCTGTTACAGGGGCTGGCCCTCGGGGGCGAATATGGAGGCGCCGCGACCTATGTTGCCGAGCACGCGCCCGTTCACCGGCGGGGTTATTTCACCAGCTGGATTCAAACCACCGCAACGCTTGGACTCTTCGTTTCGCTCGGCGTGATCCTTGGCATCCGGCGCCTCATCGGTGTTGATGAATTCGAGAACGGCCAGGGGTGGCGCTATCCCTTCCTGCTGTCGATCATCCTTGTGATCGTGTCGGTGGTGATCCGCATGAAGATGTCCGAGTCGCCCCTGTTTGCAAAGCTCAAAAGCGAGGGGAAAACATCGGCGAACCCGCTTCGGGAAAGCTTTGGCCGCAAGGCAAATTTCCGGATGGTGCTGCTGGCGTTGTTCGGCGCTACGATGGGGCAGGGCGTGATCTGGTACACCGGCCAGTTCTATGCGCAGACCTTCCTGCTGACCAAGTGCTTTCTTGACTATGAGCAGGCAAACACGATCATCCTGCTCGCCCTGGCGTTTGCAACGCCTTTGTTCGTGGTGTTCGGGGCTTTGTCGGACCGCTGGGGACGCAAAGGCATCATGCTCACCGGTATGCTCCTCGGCATCCTGCTGTACCGGCCCATGTTCCGTGAGTTGCACCAGCTGGCCGATGTCACTACAAAAACGCAGGTGATCGGCTCCATTCCGCCCGGTACGGTTGGAATTGCCCGGTATACCGACGGGACCTCAACGCGCACCACAGAGGCGAAGGGGAAGAAAAAGACCGAGGTCATTGTAAATGAGTCCGCGAAGTGGAAGATGATCGGGCTGATCGGTGTCATGGTCGCCTTCGTTACGATGGTATACGGACCGATCGCCGCCTTCCTGGTGGAACTTTTCCCAACGCGGATCAGGTATACCTCCATGTCCTTGCCGTACCATATCGGCAACGGCGTGTTCGGCGGGCTTGTTCCCTTCATCGCGCTTCTCATCACCACGGTGCCGGGCACGGACTATCTGTCGGGGCTCTGGTACCCGATCGGCGTTGCGGCAGTCTGCTTCATCATCGGCCTTATCTACATTCCATCAGCTAAAAAACGCGTGCAGCCATGAATACGAAGGCTCTGAAAAAATACCTTGGACTGGTCTGGCTCGTTGCGGGGCCGGTTTTGTTTGCCGTCCTGATCGGCGCGGCACGTCATTACATCAACGCGAAAGCGGGCGGCGATGCGGGCAAGCCTGTTCCCTGGATCATCATCATTATCATCTTCACGCCGATCGCTGTCGGACTCTCCATTTTCGGTTGGTATTGCCTGAGAGACGAGTATGCGGATGACGACCTTGTCGATCATTCGTGATTGTGGAAATACGGTGCGCATCTGGGGAAATCAAAGCTCTGAAACCCGCGCTGCGCCTTGATGCGGGGGCGCACCAGCACCAGTGTGAACCCTTGTTGAGTCGGCGTTCCGGCGCTATTCCCGGAGACAATAACCTGCTGAGTTTCAGACGCTCCTGCGGTTATTCACAAAGGGCTGTGTAAAAGATGTGTGAAACTACCGTGAAACAAAGAGGCGGGCTGGATGGCTTCTTGCTGTATCATCATCATGAAACCTAAATCTGTCGAACTTCCCCTGAAGCGGGTCCTCCTGTGGCCGGAGATCAAGATCTACGAAAGCCGCGGCCCCATCTTTCACCGTCAGCGTGTTCCGTTTTGCAAAGGCTCGATCGTGTCGCGCATCGGCAAAACCGTCATTTATTTCGAAGGCGAGCCCATCATCCTCAACTGACCCGCCCTTTTCCGCCAATCCATTCCACATCCCGTCCGCCTCTTCTTCCTCAGTCCATTTCCGCGCAATCCCTTGTCCCTGCTGCATTACAGCACGTTATTCACATTTCTACAGTTTTTCCTGTGAATTGCCGTGCATAAATCGCTTAGCAGTTTGGAATCAGCGACTTAGCTCATAATCCACATTCGTTCGCCGGACACTGGTCCGGCCTTTTCGTTTTCTCACCGTATGAGTCATCCGCGAAAAGAACCCCGTGAGACAGGTCTCCACCAAAAGCCTGACAAGTCGCAGCCAAAACGCAAACGCGCACCTGGTGCCGGGGAGAGCATTTCCATTCGGCCGGGCGGCAGTCGCAAGGATCTGGAAGGCCTGGTGCAGCGGCTTCTTCGCCCTTATAAGAATGAGCCGGTTGCCCCGATGCCGCGCAACCTCGGGCCTATGCTCGCGACGATCACCGGTGAGCCTTTTTCAGACCCGGGATGGCAATACGAGATCAAATGGGATGGGTACCGCGCTCTTGGCTACGTTGAGGGCGGAACCGCAACCCTGACGTCCCGGAACAGGCTTTCGTTCAATGACAAGTTCAAGCCTGTTGTCGAGGCGCTGCAACAATGGAAAGTGAACGCCATTGTCGACGGCGAGGTGGTCATCCTCAACGACGATGGACACGCTGATTTCGGCGCTCTCCAGCAATGGTCAAAGACGGGTGCCGGCTCGCTCCACTACTTCGTTTTCGACCTCCTGTGGCTACATGGTGTTGACCTGCGTTCGAAGCCATTGACGGAGAGGCGGAAGATCCTGCAACAGATCCTCCCGGACGGCGGCGTGATCCGCTACAGTGACAATATCGACGAATACGGCGTCGAGTTTTTCCGCATGGCCAAGGAAAACGGGCTGGAAGGCATCATTGCCAAACGCAAGGATTCCCGGTATGACGATGGAGCGCGCTCAAAGGCCTGGCTGAAGATCAAGGCCGAGGAGCGGCACGAGGCCGTCATTTGCGGGTACACAAAGAAAGCGGGATCGGACCGTCACTTTTCGTCGCTGGTCCTTGGCGTTCCTGACGGAAAGAGCTACCGGTTTATTGGACAGGTTGGAACCGGGTTCACGCAGTCGTCACAGCAGGAGATCCTGCAACGGATGGTTCCCTTGAAGGCCAAGCAGCCACCGTTTCCGTCGAAGCCAATTGTAACCGACCCCGTCGTCTGGCTGCTTCCGCGGCTTGTGTGCGAGGTGAAATACACCGAGCTCACCAGCGATGGCGTCATGCGTCACCCGTCGTTCCAGGGGCTGCGTGAAGACAAAACAGCGACCGATTTCAATGCCGATACCGTCGATCAAACGCCCGACCTTGTTGGTCCCGATGATCACGCAAAAATTGTGGCGGTCAATGATCACGACCTGAAACTGTCCAACCTCAAGAAGTTTTTCTGGATAAAGGAAGGCATCACAAAGGGCGACCTGCTGAATTATTACAGTGCGGTCAGCCCTTTTTTGATGCCGTACCTGAAAGACAGGCCGCAGTCGCTCAACAGGTTTCCGAACGGATCGGAAGGGAAGAATTTCTATCAAAAGAATATGGCGGGGAAGCTCGATCCCTGGATCCAGACGTTTCGGCGCGTCAGCGCTTCGTCTCTTCTGCCGAAATATTTTCTTGTCTGCGCGGATACGGCCCATCTTCTTTACATGGTGAACCTTGGGTGTATCGAGATCAACCCCTGGCACAGCACGATCTACAAGCCAAACAACCCGAACTGGTGCGTGATCGATCTTGATCCCGGTGAGATCGCCTTCACCAAGGTGGTTGAAACGGCACTCGTTGTGAAGGATGTCCTCGATAGCCTGGGCATCGTGTCTTACCCGAAAACCTCGGGGTCCACGGGAATCCATATCTATATTCCGCTGGAAGGAAAATATGGCTATGACCAGTCGAGGCAGCTGGCCGAGCTCGTGGCAAACCTTGTGCACGCGGAGCTGCCGGCGATCACGAGCCTCGAGCGCAACCCGGCCAAGCGGACCGATAAGATCTATGTCGATTTCCTGCAGAACCGCCCGATCCAAACGATCTGCTCACCTTATTCGGTTCGGCCGAAACCGGGCGCCACGGCTTCTGCACCGCTGCATTGGTCGGAAGTGAACAACGGCCTGCGCATTGAATCCTTTACGATGAAAAATATGATGGAGCGATTGCGTGCCGAGGGCGACCTCTTCAAGGGCGTTCTTGGTGCAGGCATCAATCTGGAGAAAGTGTTGCAACAGGTGTCCAAACAATTGAACCGCTCAAAATGAAACGGAACCAACAGAAAAGAGGAAGCGACCGTGAGCATTTCATGGTGTGCCCGCACTGCCGGCAGGAGTTTGACATGCGCGACCTGAACGCGGTGTTCAGCCATGAGCACAGCGATGCGCCGATGCCGGAGGTGCCGTTCACGCATGCAGAAAAGCGGCCTGCCACGACCGCTTTTTATCAAAGCCTGAGACCATTGACATTGAATTGAGCGAGGTACGCCCTACGCTGCCTTCCCACGTTTCGGCGGAGCAATGCTTGCTTTCAGCACTTCCATCAGGTCGCGCACTTCTGACTGGCCGGCCTTTTTCGCAGGGGCGACCTTGAGCTTTTTGCCGCTTGTCTTCGCGTCGATGATCTTCCGCAATTCTTCCACGTAATGATCTTGGAATTTGGACGCGTCAAATTTTTGCGTAAGCTGGTCGATCAGCTGCTTTGCCAGCTTAAGCTCCATGTCGGAAATGACGATGCCGGAGCCCGTGTCTGCCGGCAGCTCACGGATCTCTTCAGCATAGTGGAGCTGGCTCAGGATCAGGCGCTTGTTGTAGGAGCGCACGGTGCAGACATGCTCGCGGTTTCGGAGCATGAATTGCGCGATCCCCACGAGGCCGCTTTTCTCAAGTGCCTCCTGCAGCAGCTTGTAGGTCTTTTCGCCGCCCTTTGCCGCGTGGAGATAGTAGGGCTTGTCATAGAGAAGCGGGTCGATCTCGGCGATCTTTGAGAACTGGACGATGTCGATCGTTCCCGTTTTCACTTTGCTCACTTTCTCAAAATCCGCATCGTCGATGATCACGAACTTATCTTTCTCAAACGCATATCCTTTGACGATATCCTTGAAGGCGACCTCTTTGCCCGTGGTCTCGCTCACCTTCTTATAGCGTATACGCGAGTGGTCGTCTTTCGCAAGCGAATTGAACTTGATGGTGTCTTCGCGAATGGCGCTCGACAATTTCACAGGTATGTTGACAAGCCCGAACGAGATCGAGCCAGACCAGATCGTATGCATAGTTCTCCGTTTTCTTGGTACACAAAAGCGTGCCTGTGAATAAAACAAAAGGGACGCCTGATTCACAGGTGTGAGTAAATGCCAGTTAGCGTTGATTCTCAGCAAAAAAATGGCGCGAAACGAGTCTGCTCAAAAGCGCTGTGCGATCGTGTAGACACTCATGGCGCCCATGACGGCAACAACGGCCCAGCCGCAAACCTGCATCCATAAGGGGTGTTTGTAGTCGCCTGCCACCTGTTTCGACCTGGACGCCGCCAGGACAACGGCAAGTGCAATCGGAAGGATCAGGCCGTTGACCGCCCCGGCGATCAGCAGGAGGCTGACAGGGCTACCCGCCACGAAAAAAAGCAGGGTCGACGAGAGGATGAATGCCGAGACGAGCAGGCGCTGGTGTCGCTCGATGAAGGGGTGGAGCGTGCGGAAAAAAGAGATCGTTGTGTAGGACGCACCAACAACGGATGTGATCGCCGCGCACCACATCACGAAGCCGAAGAAGCGGAAGCCGAGCTCTCCCGCCGCAAGCCGGAAGACGGAGCCCGCCGGGTTCTTCGCGTCGAGGTGCGCGCCATGCCAGACCACGCCCAGTGCGGCGAGGAACAGCACAAAGCGCATGACGGACGTGATGATGATGCCGGTGGCAGCGCTTCGTGTGACAGCCGGTAGCGATGAGCGCCCATGCACGCCCGCATCGAGCAGCCTGTGTGCGCCGGCAAAAGAGATATAGCCGCCTACCGTCCCGCCCACCAGGGTGACGATCTTGAGAACATCGATCCGGGCGGGCCACACGGTCCTGTACAAGGCTTCACCCAGCGGGGGCGCCGATGTAAATGCGACGTACATGGTCAGTAAGATCATCAACACGCCGAGGACGCGCGTGAACTTGTCCATCAGGTGGGCCGCTTCTTTATACCAAAACAAACCGAGGGCGAGTAAGCAGCTCAAACCAGCGCCCGCTGCGGGCGTCAGTCCCGTGAGCGCCTGCAGCCCGAGACCGCAACCGGCGAGATTGCCGATGTTGAAGGCCAGTCCGCCGAAGCCGATAAGCAGCGCCAGGAAGACGCCGAGCCCGGGGAGAAATTTGTTGGCGAGGTCCTGTGCACGCAGGTTCGTAACGGTGAGCACGCGCCAGATATTGACCTGTGCGCCGATGTCAAGCAGGAGGGAGATGAGGATGACGAAGCCGAAGCTGGCGAGGAGGTCCG
>JAQBNP010000083.1 GCA_028288515.1 Flaviaestuariibacter sp.
AATTGGTGTAGTGCCGGCGCATTTCATTGATGCCTACGATGGGGCCCTTCCACTCAACCGAGCGGTGCAGGTGCTGCCGGATCACATCCACTCGCTGCTGCACCGTAGGTGGCGGCAGGTGCTCGCCGGTAGCCATGAAATGCTTGATCTCGTTGAAGATCCATGGGTAGCCAATGGCCGCCCGGCCGATCATAATCCCGTCCACCCCATAGCGGTTCCGGTACTCGACGGCCTTTTGAGGCGAATCGATATCGCCGTTCCCAAAGATCGGGATGGTAATGCGCGGATTGTTCTTGACCTTCCCGATGAGGGTCCAGTCGGCCTCACCTTTGTACATCTGCATGCGCGTGCGGCCATGAATGGCGAGGGCCTTGATGCCCACATCCTGAAGCCGCTCGGCCACTTCCTCGATATTCTTCGTGCTGTCGTCCCAGCCCAGGCGGGTCTTGACAGTAACGGGCAGCGATGTGCTGCGCACAACGGCCGCGGTCAGGCGAACCATCAGGTCGAGGTCTTTCAAGACGCCGGCGCCCGCGCCACGGCAGGCAACTTTCTTAACGGGGCAGCCGAAATTGATGTCGAGAAGATCGGGATTGGTAACGTCGACGATCTTGGCCGCCAGTGACAGGCTTTCCTCGTCTCCCCCGAAGATCTGGATGCCGACGGGACGCTCATACTCAAAGATGTCCAGCTTCTGCCGGCTCTTGATCGCATCGCGGATCAGTCCTTCGCTGGAGATGAACTCGGTATACATCAGGTCCGCGCCTTTGTCCTTGCAAACCGCGCGGAATGGCGGGTCGCTCACGTCTTCCATTGGGGCCAGGAGAAGGGGGAAATCCGGGAGCGTTATGTTTTCGATTTTAACCAAAATGGTGCTTTTGAAAGGGCTTATCTTGCAGCCGACCGCAAAGGTACAAGGAAGCGGAGAGAGCACGTATGCAAACATATCTTAAAACAAAACCTGTCTGGATCCAGTTCATTCTCTTCCTCGGCCTGGCATTCGGCATCGCCGCCATCCTGTTTCTGATCGGCGGAATGATCCTCCAGCAGATGACCGGTCTTGGTCTCGCGGACATGCGCAGCAGCGCCACTTGGAAAGCCGGCGATTCGAACATGCTGACAATGGTCCGTGGCATGATGCTCATCCAGTTCCTCGGCTTTTTCTTGCTGCCCTCACTGGTCTTCGCTTATTTCTGTGACCCGCAGCCGGCCAGCTTCCTTGGCCTGGTGCGCCCATGGAAACCACTGTACTGGATCGTCGGTATTGCCTTGATGCTGGTATCGATTCCCCTGGTGGAATACACCGGCCTGCTGAACCGCCGCCTCCCGGTAAGCCCGGGCGTTTACAAATGGATCATGGACATGGAGGACGAAGCCGCCCGCACTATCCGGTTCATGCTGGCCGGCAAGAGCGTTGGCAGCCTCATCACCAACCTCATCTTTGTAGCGGCCTTCGCCGGCGTCGGCGAAGAGCTCTTCTTCCGGGGCATCCTCCAGCGCATGTTCATTCGTTCCTTCAAGAGCCCGTGGATCGGGATCGTCATTGCGGCCCTGGCCTTCTCGTTCTTTCATTTCCAATTTTTCGGCTTCGTGCCCCGCTTTCTGCTTGGCCTTGTGCTCGGCGCCATCTACTGGTATAGCGGCAGCCTGTGGCCGTCCATCATCGCCCACTTTTTTTACGACGCCCTCTTCATCGTCCTCGCCTGGCTCAACCCCACCATGCTCGACAACCCCGATGCGCCCGTGATGAGCTCCGGCGCCCACGCTGTTGTCATGGCCCTTGTCAGCGCTGCGATCACCATTGCGCTCCTGCTGATCATGAAGCGAAACAGCGCAACGTCCTACCAGGCCGTCTACGCGGCAGACCGGGCGGTGGCCGAAACCGAAATTCCTTCCTGAATCATGGCATTTCACTGGCAAACATTCCGGACCCGCGCTCTCACCGCCATCGTCTTCGTGATCGTTATGGCCGGTGGACTCCTGCTCAACCGCTGGTCCTATTTTCTACTGTTCTCCCTGGTTCATTTCGGCGCCTGGATCGAATACCAGAAGCTGGTGGACAGGATCGAGCCCGATTACAGGCAGGCATCGGCCTTTCACCGCTTCGGTATCATGGCCGGCGGCTGGTGCCTCCTCCTCTATTTTACGGACGGCCAATTGCAGCTGGGCGGCTTCACGCTGTCAACCGCCGGCTGGTGGCTCGGACTCGTTTTCCTGCTTATGTTTCCGCTTGCCGAGGTCGTAGGACGCAAAGGCCTTCTGCTGAAGAACCTGGGCTACTCCCTGTTCGGGCTGCTGTACATCTCGCTCAGTCTCGGCCTCATGATGGACCTGCGCAACCGCTGGCCTGAAGCACAGCACGGGCTGAGCCTCACGCTTCCGCTCCTCGCCATCTTCACCATCTGGATCAACGACACCATGGCCTATATCGTCGGGTCGCTGATCGGCAAGACGCCGCTCTCGCCCATCTCGCCGAAAAAGACCTGGGAAGGAACGGTCGGCGGGGCCATCCTCGCCATTGCGCTCATCGGGCTGCTTGCCAGGCTGACGGGCCGCATCGGCACGCGCGATGCGATGATCATGGCAGCGCTCGCAGCCGTTGCCGGTACCTACGGCGACCTGTTTGAAAGCAAGCTGAAGCGCCTCGCCGGCGTGAAGGACAGCGGCTCGTTCATGCCGGGACATGGCGGCTTTCTCGACCGCTTCGACTCCCTCCTGTTTGCGGCCGTTGCCGTCTGGATCTATGCCGTGATCGCCTTCGGCTAACTGGCACAGGTTTTTCAGCTTTTTAAAAAAAGGCCATGAAAGACAAGATCTACGACCCCGCGCGGCACAATGAGCAGTCGCCCGCCCCGGGCTTTGCTTCGACCAATACATTCAGTCCGGCCGATGGAGAGACCCCGGAAGGTCCCGCCGAAAAGGTCATAGAGCGGGACGAGCATGCGAAACAGGATGACGGGAAGAGTGATGAGACGATCGACGAATGAATGTCGGGTCGTGAACGTGGAAGGAGGGTGATCGATGCTCGAAGCTGGCGTCGTAAAGGCGTGACGTGAAAGGAGAAAGATGAGAATGTTCAATAATCGATGCTCGATGATCAAGGATCAATCCTCGCCCTATAAAGCTGACATGGGTCAGCATGACAACCTTGTGATAAAGGAGTCGTCACCAATCTAAAATTCTCAATCCTCGCCCTATAAAGCTGTCTGCTGACGCATGTCAGCACCTTTCTCTCATCAGTGCAAACTTCATTCAAACCACAGCCCCAACCAGCGAAAGGTGACATGAGTCAGCATGACAACCTAATTGCGGAGTCGTCACCAACCTAAAATCTAAAATTCCTTTGTGCTCCTTCGAGCCCTTCCTGCCTTCGTGGTTCCAATTGTTCAATCTGAAATTTCTTCACTCCATTGGCAGATACACCCAAAACGTCGCTCCCTCCCCGGGCCGGCCTTCCGCGCGGATAAAGCCGTGGTGA
>JAQBNP010000091.1 GCA_028288515.1 Flaviaestuariibacter sp.
GATCATCTCGCCGATCTCCTCCTTCCGGCACGTGCCGACGCTGAGGCGGTACCAGGGCGAGCTCTTATGGGCACCGAACGCATAGAACGGCACAACCGCAAGCCCCGCTTTATTCAGGATATAGGACGTCACATCGGCCTGGGTCTGCAGGGCCGTTTCGCCCGCTTTTTTACCAACGCCATCGATCTTGATAGTGAGATAAATGGCCGCTTCGGGCGAGACGGCGTCGACGGGAAGGCCGGCTTCCTTCAGCTCCATGATGCCCGTGTAAATCCGGCGAAGGCGCTCCTCGACCTCGCTCTTGAACTGTGCCAGGTAGGTGTTGATCGCTTCGGTCTGGTCCAGGTATTTGGCAACGCCTTTTTGCTCGGCCATGGGGGCCCAGGCGCCTACGTGGGACAGGATGGCTTTCATCTTATTGAGGATGAATGCAGGCCCGAAGCTCCAGCCAACACGCACGCCGGTTGCGGCGAACACCTTGCTCACCGCATCGATATAGACCGTGTAGGGGCGCATGCCGGGATGCAGCGACACAGGGTCCACGTGGCGGATATCGCCATAGGTCAGCTGCCAGTACATCTGGTCGTACATGAGGTACAGCTTTTTTTGACCGTCGGTGCGGCGCTCGTTCTCGGCAACGACAAGGTCGCAGATTGCTTTCAGTCCCTCCGCGGTAAATGTTGTTCCCGTCGGGTTTTGCGGCGAGCAGAGCGACAGGAAAACGGCCTCGCCGATATGGGGCTCGAGGTCGGCTGCGGTGGGCATGAAATTGTTTTCGGCGCGGGCCTCAACGATCACGTGCTCGCCTTCGACGAAATGCGTATAGTGGTTGTTGTTCCAGCTTGGCACGGCGTAAATGACCTTGTCGCCTTTGTCGCAAATGGCGCGGTAGAGGGCGTAGATCAGGGGGCGGCCACCGGAGGCGACGAGGATCTCATCGACACTGTACTCAAGGCCCTGGAATTCGCGGGCCCAGGCGGAGATCGCTTCGCGCAGGTCCAGGTTGCCTTCACCGAGCGGGTAATTTGTGAAATGCTGGCGGTAGGCGTCCACGATCGCATCTTCCAGCTCTTTCGGGATGGGGAAGATTTGCGGGTCGAAATCGCCGACGGTAAAATTGTAGATGGTTTCGCCCTGGCGGATGCGTTCCTTGATCTCGCCGCCGAGCTTTACGATTTCAGATCCGATCAATGTCTGGGACAGATGCGAGAGTTTCATGGGCGTCAAATGAATGCCAAAAATAATTGAAAGCGGGGAGAGGCAGGGAAAATACCGGGTGAAGGAGGAGGGGCGCTTCGAGGGCTTGAACCACAAAGCCACCAGGCGCGCGAAGGGACACGAAGAGGAATTTTAGATTTTAGATTGACGATTTTAGATTGTGGCCACTCCGCAGACTCTCCCCGGCTGTTATCCCGCAGGCACCTGAAACAAGCGCTTATGGAGAGCTTGGGCCACGAAGGCGGGAAGAAAAGAAGGAACACAAAGGGGCTCGCTTTCCTGCTTTGTGTGACATGCCTTTCAATCGAAGATGCTGCTCACGCACTCGCGTGCGGCGTTGCGCGCAGCCCGTCCTTCGCACGCGCATACCACGGCCGGTTCAGGTGGCGCTCGCGTCCGCCGAGGTATTTGAATTCATCGACAAGCGATCGGAACTGCGCCGCGGCCTCATCGGTCCGGCCGGTCTCGCGGAGAAACACACCGTACTGGTACCGCGGCTCGAAGCTTCCATAGCGACCGTTCATCTGCGCAAATTCGGCTTCCGCCGCCTCGGTATGGCCGCATTTTCCCAGGGCGATCGCATAGCACAAATGCGCCTTCGACCGCGTAAAGCTCAGCAAACCAGCGATCTTTCGCGCCAGCGGCAGGATGTCCTCGTAACGCTCCTGGCGCGCATAGGCCTGCACGAGCTGACCGATCACGTATTCGTTCTCGGCGAAGAGCCCTGTCAGGATGCTCTCGTAGAGGGCCACGGCCCGCGCCGTGTCACCGCTTTCCAGACACGCATCTGCCAGCGCAATGCGGTTCTGGAACGTGTCCGAAAAGGCCACTTGCTTCTCCAGCCGCCGGACGCTTCCGCCGGGATTCAGAAGGGAGCCGAGTCCTGACCCCGCGCCGCGCAGGCCGCGGTCGGTCAGCACCTCGCTGAACAGGTAAATAAGACAGCCGATGATGGGGAGAAAGACAATGACCCAGATCCACTTCTGCTGGGTCCCGCGACGAATGCAATGCCAGGCACAGGCAGCCTGCAGCGCGACGGTGATATAATAGAATGAAGGACCAGGAAACATAAGCAGGGCGGCGGGATAAGCCCGCTTCTCTTCAAAAATAAATGATATATGTTAAATGGTGAGGGGGGAATCGTGAATGGTGAATCGTGAATGGTGAGTGTGGCGGGAGACATGTCGTCTGCGCGAACATTCTTTGCGCCATTGCTGCTTTGCGTGAAAACGCGCTGACCGCGACGCATTGCACGCTAACCGCGGCGCAGAACACGCTGACCGCGGCGCAGAACACGCTGACCGCGACGCAGAACACGCTGACCGGCCAGCATGTCATGCTGACCACGGCGCAGGAGGGGCTGCCCGGCCCGCAGGAGACGCTGCCCACGGCGCAGGAGTCGCTGCCCGGCACGCAGACCTCGCTGCCCGCCACGCATTGCACGCTGCCCGGTACGCAGACCGTGCTGACCAGCGCGCAGGAGCGGCTGCCCGGCAATCATGTCATGCTGACCAGCACGCGGGGGTGATTGCCCCGTTGGTTCGTCGCTCTGTTTGAGCCCGTTCTGTGCTTCTCGGGAGGGAATCGACGGTGCCGGGCTCATTTAACCTACTTTAGACACGGCATTGATCCATCGTCCTGCCGCGTTGCGCGTGATTGAGAAAAGACGTGGGGCGGATGGAAATCGGAGCTGGTCACGGAATATCCTGGTATCAATCGCAATGATACCGGGCAGTTGGGAGACATCGCGCCATTAGTGTCTATTTTATGAAAAAGCAAAAGGCAGGAAAAGATTCGGCCGGGGGATGATCGTACACAAAGCAGCTTCGCTGGAATAAGCAGGCGAAGGCGTTCTGGTCGACGTACTTCAAAAACCCGCCGGCGCCGGAAGATATCCCCGTCCACATTGATCACCCCAGCTTCCGCTCCTCTAACATTTCGGACGACGACATCGGCTTTTTGGTGGGCCGCGTCAAATCCATCAATATGCTTGATCTCGACGATGCCTTTATCACCGGCAAGGCCATCGGGCATCTCACGCGCCTGGAGCATTTGGGCGAGCTGCGGCTGAAAGGGTGCACCGAGCTTGACAATGACTGTGTGCCTTTTTTAACGCAGCTAAAAGGCGCAGGGCTGCTGCACCTGGTAGGGACCAACATTACGCTTGACGGCTTGGTGAACATGAACGCTTTATCCGCATTGAAAAAGCTGTTCATCTCTGTGCACCCCGCAGATGGAATCGAGACAGAGATGCTGCGCCTGAGAGCAGAGCTGCCGCAGTGTGCGTTTTATATAAATTACCAGCTGTACCCGATCGGGGATTCCGATGCGACGGCCTGATAGGCCCGGGACGGCCGGAACAATCGGATTTTAACGCCGGCCAGCCAGGCCGCGATGGCCCCCAGGTCCAGGGTTGTCGTGCAGACGCATGTCAGCACCTTTACCTCATACGCTCCCCAACTGCTTTAAAGGCTGCGTGTTACTTTTGAAAAAGTAAACCTGCTTTCTCCCTACTCGTTCACCCGCAATCCCGCCAACCAGCCTATGTTTGCACAAGCCCGCCGCACCTGCAAGAGCAGAAACGGCGCAACAAACAACAGTCGTCACACCCTAAAACTTTCGTTATGGACACCGCGCCTTTTATCATCGAACGCAGGTTCGCCGCACCGATTGAAACCGTCTGGGATGCCCTCACCAACCGCGACAGGATGAAGGAATGGTATTTCGACCTCGCGGAGTTCCGCGCCGAGCCCGGCTTCGAATTCAGCTTCGAAGGCGGCGGCACCGACGGCGAAACATTCACCCACCTCTGCCGCGTCACCGTCGCCGACGAGCCCAGCCGCCTCGCCTACACATGGCGCTACGAGGGCTTCCCCGGCGAATCAATCGTGACCTTCGAGCTGTTCCCGGACGGTGCCGGCACGCGCCTGCGCCTCACGCATGCCAACCTCCACACCTTCCGTGGGGACATCAACCCGGCACTCGCTTCGTCGAATTTTGCGGCGGGGTGGACAAGCATCCTCGACAGCTCGCTGGCCCCCTACCTCGAGCGGACGACCACGCAGGCAAGCGCCTGAGGGTGTCGCAAATAGCCCGGAATGCGTCCCACCCGCACCGCTCTTTCCCGGTGGGCGGCGGCTAGCTTTACACAAAATAGTTACATGCAGCAGATCACTCCCTTTCTCTGGTTCAACGACAACGCCGAAGAGGCCATGAACTTCTATGTATCCGTCTTTCCCGATTCTTCCATCGGGCAGGTCATGCGCTACGGCGCCGGGGGCCCCGGTCCCGAAGGCTCCGTCATGACGGCAACGTTCCGGCTGCGCGGCCAGGACTTCATCGCTCTCAACGGGGGCCCCATCTACCGCTTCACCGAAGCCGTGTCCTTCGTCATTTATTGCGCGGACCAGGACGAGGTCGACCACTACTGGAACAAGCTTACGGACAATGGTGGCGAGCCCGGTCGCTGCGGCTGGCTGAAGGACCGCTTCGGACTGTCGTGGCAGGTGGTGCCAACGGCATTGCCACGCCTGCTGGGCGCGGGTGGAAAAGCGGCCATGGAAGCCATGATGAAAATGAGCAAGCTGGATATCGCCGTCCTCGAGCAGGCCGGCAGGAAAGCGGATTGAGGCTGATGGCCTGAGCCGGAAGGACCCGCTATCTGAATCGGTGGTGATGGTGAAGACCGGGAGGGCGTTCCACACCGCGCGGTTGTCATGCTGACGCATGTCAGGACCTTTCCCTCAAGTGCCGACACCACGTTCGGGTTGTCATGACGCATCTCAGCACCTTACCCATACAAGCGCAACTCCACAATCCTCCGCTGGCTTCATTGCTGCCACAACTCAGCATGCTCGCGCATTCCGGAGGTTGGCATGTTGTGGAGAGAAAGGTGCTGACATGCGTCAGCATGACAGCGTGGTGGTGCGGCATTCAAGCTATCGGATCAACACCAACAATCGACACTAACACTACACATCATCACGCAACATATCGACCCCCCGAAATCGATGCTCGATACATCGACACCAACACACTGATCTCAACACTCCACCCGTAATCCCGCAACAGGAAGTATTTTTGAGGAGGCGGTTCGGACGCCTCCACTTTTTATGCGCCTTCCCCTCTTCCTCATCCTGCTGCTCCCTCCATGCGCCGCCAACGCACAGCCGCGAACGGATTCACTGCTGGCACGGATCCTGCGCGGCAATAACGACGCGGTCTTCCGCGCCGTCCTGTCGGACCCGGCAACCTACCGCCTGCAGGTGATCTATACACAGGTGAACCGCGACAGGCGCAACAAGCCGCACCTGGTGTCCTACACGTTCAACCTCGACCCGAGCCTGTATTTCAATCCCGCCTCCACCGTGAAGCTCCCACTGGCACTGCTGGCACTGGAAAAGCTGAATGATATGAAGAAGCCGGGAATTGACAAGCACACAACGATGCGCTTCGACAGCAGCCGTCCCTGGCAGCACCCTCTCGACCGCGACACCACCCAGGCGGAGGGACATCCCTCCATTGCGCATTTCATCAAGCGCGCATTCCTGATCAGCGAGAACGATCCGTATAACCGGCTCTACCAGTTCGTGGGACAGGGCGGCATCCAGAGATCGCTTCGCGAAAAAGGCTATGGCGGTGTGCGCATCACGCGGCAGTTTGCCGGTCTCACGCCGGAGCAGAACCGGTATACGAACCCGCTGCGCTTCGAGGATGCTTCCGGCTCGGTCATCTACCGTCAGCCCGAAGGCTACAACGCCGACTCCTTCGATCTCAGCCGTCCCATTCTCCTGGGGTCCGCGCATCTCAATGCGGCGGACTCGCTCATCAAAGCTCCTTTCGATTTCACGCGGCATAATAACCTGCCGCTGGCATCGCTGCAACGCATGCTGCAGTCGGTCATCTTTCCGGAAACGGTTCCGAAGCACGACCGGTTCCGGCTCACGCCGTCCGACCGTTCCTTTCTTCTTCAATACCTGTCGCAGTTCCCTTCCGAAACGCCCGATCCGAAATACGACACGTCAGCTTTTTACGACAGCTACGTGAAGTTCTTTTTTCGCGATGCCACGCACCACCTGCCACCAGGGCTGCGGGTCTTCAACAAAGTGGGCTGGAGCTACGGCTTCCTCACGGATGTATCCTACGTGGCGGACTTTGCCAATGGCGTGGAGTTCATGCTCGCGGCCACGCTGTACGTCAACAGCGACGACATTCTCAACGACGGCCGCTACGAGTACCGCACGGTCGGCTACCCGTTCCTCTACCAGCTGGGACAGACGATCTGGCACTATGAGAAGTCGCGCAAGCGCGCGCATCGCCCCGACCTGTCGGCATTCAGGATCGGCTATGAGCACCGCGACCCGGCAGATCAGCGGCCGGCGCTGAAGGACGTGGATAATTAAGGGATTTTAGATTGAACCACAAAGCCACGAAGAGCGCAAAGGCGCACAAAGGAGTGAATGGTGGTGGTGAATGTCGTGAATGGTGAATCGTGAATCGTGAATCGTGAATG
>JAQBNP010000124.1 GCA_028288515.1 Flaviaestuariibacter sp.
GCTGCGGCAGAAGCAGGGGCGCATCCTGCTGTTCGCCGTGGCAGGCTTCGGTGTCTGCATCATTGCGTTCGGGCTGTCAGATCTTTTCTGGATGGCGTTCGCCGCGCTGGTCATTGCGGGCATGCTCGACGGGATCTCGGTGATCGTGCGGGGAACGGTGCTGCAGCTAACAACGCCGGACGAGATGCGGGGCCGTGTCAGCGCCGTGAACTCGATGTTCATCAATTCGAGCAACGAGCTTGGCCAGTTCGAAAGTGGCGTCGTTGCCGGGCGTCTTGGCGCGGTTCCTTCGATCCTGTTTGGCGGCTGCATGACGATCCTCGTGGTGATCGTTACGTGGTGGCGCGCGCCGGGGCTGCGCAAGTTCGAATATTGAGGATCGGTCGTACCTTGGAGCTGTCATCGATTTCCAACGTCAACATAAAAATTTTCTATGCAACGTCGTGTTTTTCTCCGCAATACCGCCCTCCTTGCCGGCGCCGGTCTCCTGTTCCAAAAGCAGGCAGCGGCGCGGTTCTTCCGCACCAGTGAGTATAATATCCGCATGCTGACGTCCCGCGCAGGGATCTTCACGGAGCGCGGCGGCACGATCGGCTTCCTGGTCACAGACGACGGCATCGTAGCGATCGATGCGCAGTTCCCGGATACGGCACAGCACTTCATCGACGAGGCGAAAAAGAAGAGCGAGAAGTCCGTTGCCTACCTTCTCAACACCCACCACCATGGGGATCATACGGCCGGCAATATTGCCTTCAAGGGTATTGTCAGCCATGTGCTGGCGCATGAGAACTCGCTTGCCAACCAGAAAGCGGTTGCAGAGAAAGCCAACAATCTCGACAAGCAGCTGCTGCCGGATATTACGTTCCGCGATGAGACGAAATTGAAGATCGGAAAGGCCAAGATCAAGGGATATTATTTCGGCGCGGGGCATACGAACGGCGATGCCGTCTATCACCTCGAAGATGAAGGGCTCGTGCATATGGGCGACCTACTTTTCAACCGCCGCCATCCCTTCGTTGATCGGCCCGGCGGTGCGTCGATGGTGAGCTGGACGGGCGTGCTGGACAAGATCGCTGCGAAGTTCGGGAAGGACACCACCTATATATTCGGACACGCGGGTACCGGCTATGATGTGACGGGCAAGCAGGCCGACCTCGTGGCGTTTCGTGATTACCTGCAGCGTGTGCTCGACTTTGCGAATGCTGAGATCAAGGCGGGCCGCACGAAAGAAGACTTTCTCAAGAACACGTCGATCCCCGGCGTCACCGAGTGGACGGGTGACGGCATCCAGCGCCCTCTGGCAGCGGCCTGGGACGAGCTCACTTCGAAATAGCGGACAGGCGATCCAGCACGTGAAACGTGATGGGGCAGAACGTGGCGTTGGTCAGCGTCAGGTGCGGACGCTTCACGATCACGTCCTCATCGGTATAGGGAAAGCGCGCGCAGTCGGACGGCCGCACGTCGTAGATGCTGCAGGCGTTGCCGGAAACGAGGAACGGGCAGGGGCTTGACTTCACCACAAAGTCACCTTCCTGGTCGACGTCCAGGTAGGTATCGATGAAGGCGCTTTCGCGAAGTCCGAGGTGTCGGCTGATGCGCTTGACGTCGGGGGTCTTGAAACGTGGGGAATAATTTTTACAACAGGCGGCGCACTGCAGGCAGTCATTTGCGGCGAACGCTTCTTCATGGAGCTGTGGCAGCTGCTTCAAAACCTTGTTCTTATCGGCGCGTTGAAGAAAGCTCTTGAAGCGCTTGAGGTCTTCTTTTTTGCCTTGAGCACTTGTGGGTCGCATGGCGCAAAGATGCGCAAAATGGCCCAGCCCTGGGGTTGGTGGATTGTTAATCCCGGCCGGCTGCGGGCCTGGCGCCGGGACCGTCGCAGATCTTCAGGAATGCGCAGGCGACATCCGACAGTTTCTGGAAATCAATCGGTTTTACAAAGTATTCAACGGCTTTCCGGGAGAAGAAGAGCTTGTCCAGCGGGCTCGATGACGTGCTGAAGATGACCACGGGAATGTCGGCGAAGCGGGAGTCCTTGCGCATGGCGTGGAAGGTTTCACGACCGTCCATTTTAGGCATGTTGATGTCGAGAACGATGAGGCAGGGCAGGTTGTTGGCGTCGCGGAGCTGGTGGAGGGTCTTGAGACCCTCCTCGCCGTTGTGGGCCGCAACGATCTCGTAGCGGACCTTCAGGACATTGAACGCTTCCCGGAGCATGGAGATGTCGTCCGGGTCGTCGTCGATGCAGAGGATGAGATAATTCGTTTCCATATAATGCTCCCTTCTGATTAGAAAACTGTGCCATAGTTTCTGAGAGCGCGTTGCGATCCCGAAGGTTTCCCTGCTGGCACAAAAATTCGTGGATGGCTTCCCAAACGATCACAGAATGGAACAGCAGCAGACAATTCTTGAAGGATACAGTGACCTGGAAAAAGGGGCCTATCTCGGCGCGATCGCGTCGATCGCAACGGCCGACCGCAGTGCCAGTGAAGAGGAGATGGAGTATATCGATGCCCTGTGCGCCTCGGCCAGCCTGTCCGAGCCACAGACGGAGATGATCCGGCGCTCGGCAACCGAGCTCACAGGCGCGGAGCTGAATAAATGCCTCGACGTGCTCAAGACCAGCGACCTTCGGTTCTCGCTCATCACGGATCTCATCGCGTTTGCTGAGTCGGACAAGGACTATTCCGAGGCGGAGAAGAAAAGCATTGCGTCGATCGCTTCGTACCTGGGCGTCAACCAGGAGCAGTTCTCGCTTCTCGACCAGTTCACCCACCAGGCGAAGGAGGAAGGCGTTGCCCCTGAGGAGGCGGCGAGCCCGAATTTCCTGGCGGGGTCTGGGCTTGGCGACAAAATGAAGAGTGCCGGCATCAATACCGGCGGCCTGTTGAAGGGCCTGATCGGGGTGATGGGCCCGATCGTGCTGGCTGGCATGCTGAGTGGCGGAAGGCGCCGTGGCGGTGGGCTGCTGGGCGGCTTGCTGGGTGGTGGGATGCTCGGTGGTGGTCTGGGCGGTATGATGGGAGGTGGCGGTCTCGGCGGGATGCTTGGTGGCGGCGGCCTTGGCTCGCTGACGGGCATGCTTGGCGGTGGCGGCGGCTTCCGTCGCAGCGGCGGCATGCTGGGGCGGATGTTCGGGATGTGAGTTCACGTTAGATTTACGATTTTGTTCCGTTTCAGTCGACCCGATCGACGCGGTCATTTTTTTGCGGACGACAATTGCAGATTTGGTGATTGCAGATTTTTGATCATTCCCGCTCTCATCATTCACGATTCACCGTTCGCTCTCGATTCATTTTTCAACATTCCCATGTCCATCGACCCACATATCCTCAAAGAGCTGGCTGCCTGGCAGGCGCAAATGCAGAAGCGGCCGTCCTTGATGGGTGCGCTGTCGCGCGGGCTGCAGCAGAAGTTGAATAGCTATATACCCGAAAAAGTGCACAGGGCCGTCACGGCGGCCATCAGGCAGATGATCAAGGGAGCGCTGTTCGGCGCGAAGCACCTGACCAAGGACCCGATGCCCATCGCGTCTCTCCGGCAAGCCGAGGAAGAGGTTGTCAAGAAGATCAATACATACAAGCATACGGCGGCCGCCGAGGGTGGCGTGACGGGTGCCGGCGGCATCCTGCTGGGCCTGGCGGACTTTCCCATCCTCCTGGGGCTCAAGCTGAAGATGCTGTTCGATATCGCGACCCTTTACGGGTTCTCCGTGAAGGAATACAAGGAGCGCGTTTTTCTCCTGCATATCTTCCAGCTTGCGTTCAGCAGCGCGGCTCATCGCCGCGAGGTGTACCGGGGGATGGTGAACTGGAAGGAGCGGTCCAGGGACCTGCCGGAGGACATCAACGCCTTCGACTGGCGCAGCTTCCAGCAGGAATACCGTGATTATATCGACCTCGCCAAGATGGCGCAACTGATTCCGGGCATTGGCGCGGTTGTGGGTTATGTCGTCAATTTCCGTCTCGTTGAAAAATTGGGCCGCACAGCGATGAATGCATACCGGATGCGCTGGATCGAGGAGCATCAGCCCGCGCTATAGGCCGTGATGCGGTCACTCAGCCGGCCGTGGAGGGCACGCGATACGGTGTCGGCGCCACTGCCGACCTCTCTGCCATCGACGGCCCGCACCGGCAGGATCTCTTTCGTAGTGCTGGTGATAAAGACCTCCGCAGCCGCATAAACATCGGCCAGCGACACGCTGCGCTCTTCCACAGGATACAGGCCCCGCGCGCATTCAAGCACTTTTGCCCGGGTGATGCCGGCGAGGATTCCGTCTTTCGGCGTGGCGACAATCCCCTCCTTTGTGACAACGAACAGGTTGCTCCGCGGGCATTCGCTGACGATCCCGTTGTGGTGGTAGAGAAGGTCGGTGGCACCGTGCCCGCGCATTTGTGGCTGCATCCAGATCGGAAAGAGGTAATCGATTGATTTAACGGCGGGGAGCTGCCGGCTATGGGCAACCGACAACAGGCGGACGCCGGTCGCAAAGGCGTCTGCGGCCAGCGGGGGAAGCTCCTGGTGGGTGATGATGAGGGAGGGGGCGCCGATGCTGTAGCCATCTGCGGCCACGCCGCCGGTGAGAGTGAGGCGGATGCCCGAAAGCGGCCGTTGGTCGGGCCGGACCAGCGCTTCGATGATGCCGGGAAGTTCCTCCATGTCTACGGGAAGCGCCAGACGCATGGTCGCGGCAGAGCGGGCGAGGCGGCGGAGATGGTCTTCGAGAAAAATGGGTCGCCCGCTGATCACGCGGATATAGTCAAAGACCCCGTAGCCGCGGTTGAGGGCGAGGTCGGCCGCGGGGATGGTTGCCGCCGACGATGCCATGAAGCGCCCGTTGATCCAGGATTGCATGGGGCAAAGGTAGGGAGGCGAAGAGTGAATGGTGAACGCCTGAGGATTACAGATTTCGGATTGCAGATTTTTGGTCAAACCTTCAGGCTCCCACCAAAACCGCAATCGCCAAATGTGCACTTCCACTCACCATCCCCAGGCATCATTTGATACAGATCGCAGCTCAAGCTTTCAATCTCTTACAAAATCTGCAATCCGAAATCTGCAATGCGCCTCGTGGCGGCCTTGGTGCCCGTCTGGCCTAATTTTTTTACGGGTCCCGCACAAACAATAAACTCTTACCATGGAAAAGATGAATGATCTCCGCGATCTGCTGAAGCACGAAATACAAGACCTGTTTTCAGTAGAAGAACAAATCATTGCCGCCATGCCCAACATGATCGAAAAAGCGTCCAACCCGGAGCTGAAGCAATCACTGAAGGAGCACCTGCGCATCACCGAACAGCAAAAAGCCCGGCTCGACCAGGTACAGAAAGCGTTTGGCGAGCCCAACCAGGGCGAGGAGAGCACGGGCCTTCTCTCGCGGCTCTTCAAAACGAAGATGGTGTGCAAAGGCATGCAGGGGATCATTTCCGAAGGCAACCAGATCCTGAGCGCTGACATGAACCCCGACGTCATGGACGCGGCCATCATCGCCTGCGCCCAAAAGATCGAGCACTACGAGATCTGTGGCTACGGCACGGCCAAGGCATATGCCCGCGAGCTCAACCTACCCGAAGTGGAGCGCCTCCTGGACCAGACCCTCAACGAAGAATATGATGCGGACGACCGCCTGACAGCGCTGGCTGTCGGCCGTCTCAACCAGCGCGCCGAGCAGGCATCCGGCGGCAACGGCGCTTCCTCTTCAAGTCGCTCATCGCGCTCAGCCAGCGGCGGCACCGGAAACACGCGCAGCAGCAGCGCGCGCGTCGCCAAGCCGGAGATGGAAATGGAAATGGCGTCAAACAAGGCTGTCGGTGCAACAGGCGGCTCTGCCAGCGCCTCGAAAGGCACCAGCGCACCCAAGGGCTCTGCGGGCGGACGAACGGCCAGCGGCACAACGGGCGCGGCCTCCAAGACGGCCGGCAGCCGCAGCGCGGCAGGGACTGCAGGAGCCAGCTCGGCGCGCACAGCTTCCAAATCCGCAACGACTTCGCGTGGTGGCATCACGGGCACGGGCACAACGGGCAAGGCAAATACGGCCGGCACGGGCCGCACAGGGACAACACGCGGCAGCAACTCGCGCACACGATAAAAGAGCCCGGTCCCAGCGACCGGGATATAAAAAAGGCGCATGGAATTCCATGCGCCTTTTTCGTGCGGAGCAGCGGGGAGGCAGGGGCCAGGAGCTAAGAACGAGGAGTCACGAGCCAGAATTCAAAATTCAAAATTCAAAAGGCGAGGCAAACACTGCTGCTTTTCGAGCCTTTTAAAAATCTGAAATCTGAAACCCGAAATCCGGATCAGCTTCCAGGCAGATCGATGCGCCTTTCTACTTCTGCTTCGTATAGTGGATCTGCATCGACTTGTATTCTTTTCCATCGGCATCGCGGCTATACATCTGCAGCAGCTGGTGGTCGTCGTCCATGATCGTAAACGTTTCGCGGACGTTTTCCTCCCGGTAGGTTTTCGGGTTTACTGCTTTGCCGGTGAAGTTGATGGTCTTCGTGGCTTCGTCCCACGTGCCTTCCATATTCATGATGCCGGTGCCCATATTATCGATCCAGTTGGAGATAAACATCTTCCGTGCATTGTCATATGCCGTGACGCTGATGCCTTCAAAGTCCATCCCCATCATTTTGCCGGTGTTCAGCGAGCGCTGGTAGCGACCGCCAAGGATCATTTCATTCTTTGCCTGCATCGTCGCGGAGAAGGGCTTGGCGCTCGCGCTTTCCCACATCGTGACCTCCGCGTTCCAGCGGCCGTTCCATTTGGCCATTTGCTGGTGCTCGGTGCCCGGCGTCATATAGACCTGCCAGTTCTTTTCCATCGTGGCTGAATCCGGCATCGGTGCAGCTGCGGACGCGGTTCCCGTCGATGCGGCGGCGACGGTTGTTTCAACTTGTGGCTTTGATTTGTCGTCCTTGCAGGCGGCCAGCGCCAGCAAAGCGAAGAAGATGATGGTTGTCCGTTTCATATTGCAGTTGTTTGGCTAAATATACAACCGCATGTTGAGCTTTCCGAGCATTCGGGCTGTCAATGGGATGGCCCGGCCTACGTGTTTCCCCGGACGGCGCGCGAATCGATTCGGTTTGTTTGATGAAAAGCTCTATGTTTGTCTCTCAATACAAGAACCAAGGCAACTAACCTGGCGTCAGCCGGGTTTTTTGTTGCCCGGAGCCATCGTCAAGGCAGGCGTTTCTTCTACTCATGCTAACTCAGCCGAGTTAAGGAGTATTGGAAAACAAGAACGCCAATCTCATTCTGACCGGTCAAAAAAAAGATCGTTGGAAGATGGATCGGCCGACCCAGGTTCCAACGATCATCAGGAGACCATTTATTAGCTCTTACTCACTCTCTGCGTACATCTCCGTCGGCAGGCAGACGCAGATCAGGTTGCGGTCGCCAACGGTGTTGTTGACGCGCGCAACGGATGGCCAGAACTTCGCATCGCGGATCGCCGGCAGCGGGAAGGCTGCCATCTCGCGCGAGTAGGGACGGTTCCAGTCGTCACTGCAAACAGATGCCTGGGTATGCGGCGCATGCTTCAGCATATTGTCTTTCTTATCCATCTGCCCTTCCTCGATCAGAGCAATCTCGCGGCGAATGCCGAGCAATGCATTGCAGAAGCGGTCCAGCTCCGCCTTGTCCTCGCTTTCCGTCGGCTCGATCATGATCGTGCCCGCCACCGGGAAAGACATCGTCGGTGCGTGGAAGCCATAATCCATCAATCGCTTCGCCACATCCTCTGCCTCGACCTCCGCGGTCTTCTTGAACGGCCTCAGGTCCACGATGAATTCATGCGCGCAGGCGCCGTGATGGTTGGTGTAGAGGATGTCGAACTGGCCCTTCAGGCGGGACAGCATATAGTTGGCATTCAGGATCGCGTATTCGGTAGCTTTCGTTACGCCGTCGCGGCCCAGCATGCGGATATACGCATAGGAGATCAGGAGGATGGAAGCAGACCCGTATTGCGCGGCGGAGACCGCGTTGGTGCCGGTCTTCACCTGGCCGTCCTGGAACACGACATGACCCGGCAGGTGCGGCGCCAGGTGCGCTTTGACACCGATGGGTCCCATGCCCGGACCGCCACCGCCATGCGGGATGGCGAATGTCTTGTGAAGATTGAGATGGCAAACGTCGGCGCCGATCAGGCCGGGCGCGGTCAGTCCCACCTGCGCATTCATGTTCGCGCCGTCCATATACACCTGGCCGCCATAGCTGTGCACGATCTGCGTGATCTCGGTCACCGTCTCTTCGTAAACGCCATAGGTGGATGGGTACGTGATCATAATGCCGGCGAGGTTATCGGCATGCTGCGCTGCTTTTGCCTTCAGGTCGTCCACATCGATGTAACCGTTCTCAAGGGCTTTGACCACAACGACGGTCATACCGACCATGACCGCGCTCGCCGGGTTCGTGCCGTGCGCTGAAATTGGGATCAGCATCACGTTGCGATGTGCTTCATTGTTTGCTTCGTGGAATGCCTTGATGGTCAGAAGGCCGGCGTACTCGCCCTGCGCGCCACTGTTTGGCTGCAGGCTTACCGCGTCGAACTTGGTGATCTCGCAGAGATACTTGCCGAGCTCCGTTACCATAAAGGTGTAGCCGCCGGCCTGTGCTGCCGGGGCAAAGGGATGCATCTTACTCCAGTGCGCCCAGCTGAGCGGCATCATCTCGGAAGCCGCGTTGAGCTTCATGGTGCAGGACCCGAGGGGGATCATGCCATGGACAAGAGAATAGTCTTTGCTCTCGAGATGGCGCATATAGCGCATCATCAGCGTTTCGCTGTGGTAGGTATTGAAGACCGGGTGGGTCAGGAATTCGGAGGTTCTTGTCAACGCTGTCGGGATGGTGTCAAGGGAACCTTCGTGCGGCATTTCGTAAGCAACGGGATCGACATCGTTGACGAATGAATTGATGACGTCGGCCAGGTCGGACGGCGTTGTTGTTTCGTCGAGGGAGATACCGATCAGCGTGTTGTCGAAATAGCGGAAGTTGAGGCCCTGGCGCTCGGCTTTGGCGCGGAAGGCTGTTGCGTCATCGACCTTCACGACCACTGTATCGAAGAAGTATTCGTTCAGAAGCTCGAAGCCGCGCTCTTCCAGCGCGGTGGCCAGGGTTTGGGTGAGAAGGGCGACGCGCTTGGCGATCGTGCGAAGTCCGTCTGGCCCGTGGAAGACGGCGTACATGGCGGCCATATTGGCGAGCAATGCCTGGGCCGTGCAGATATTCGAGGTCGCTTTCTCGCGCTTGATATGCTGCTCGCGGGTCTGCAGTGCCATGCGCAGGGCGCGGTTGCCGTTTGCATCCACACTTACGCCAATGATACGTCCCGGAATATTGCGCTTGAATTCATCCTTGGCAGCGAAGAAGGCTGCATGCGGGCCCCCATAGCCGAGTGGCACGCCGAAGCGCTGCGCAGAGCCGATGGCCGCATCCGCGCCGAGCTCGCCAGGAGAGGTGAGGAGGGTGAGGGCAAGCAGGTCGGTTGCCATGACAACGTAGCCTTTGACGGCTTGTACTTTCTGGATGAACGAACGATAGTCCTCGACCGACCCTTTGTCGTTGGGATATTGAACGAGGGCGCCGAAATAGGTGTCGTCGATGTCTGCCGTTTTATAGTCGCCGAACACCACCTCAATGCCCACGGGCCGGGCGCGCGTCAGCACAACGTCCTTGGTTTGGGGGAAGGTTTCTTCGTCGACGAAGAACCTGGGACGGCTGATGTGGTGGGTGTCCTTATTGAGCATGTTGAAGAACATGGTCATTGCCTCGGCGGCGGCGGTGGCCTCGTCGAGGAGGGATGCGTTGGCGAGCGGCAGCCCTGTGAGGTCGCTGACGGCCGTTTGAAAGTTCAGCAGGCTCTCAAGGCGTCCCTGCGCGATCTCCGCCTGGTAGGGCGTGTACTGCGTGTACCAGGCCGGGTTCTCGAAGAGGTTGCGCAGGATCACGCTGGGCGTGATGGTGTCGTAATAGCCCTGGCCGATATAAGATCTGAAGACCTCGTTTTTCAGCGATACATCCTTGATGTGCTGCAGGTATTCGTGCTCGCTCATGGCGGGAGGCAGGTTGAGCGGTTCCGCCATGCGGATGCCGGCAGGCACCGTGCGATCGATCAGGTCCGCGAGGGAGGGTACGCCGATGGCTTTGAGCATGGCCGCCGTTTCAGTATCATTCGGTCCGGTATGGCGGCGCTGGAACTCGCCCGCCTGTACGTCAAAAAGACTCATGAAGTAAATTTAGGAGGGGCAAATTTACGGGAGGATGGCGGGGAAGCCAAAAGGCAGAAGCCAGGAGCCAAAAAGGCAAGATCCGGGTTTCGGAATTCAAAATTCAAAAATTAAAATCGACGAATCCTGCAACGGCAAATTTGCAACCCGAAGTCTGCGATCGGCGCCATCTCGCCGCCTTCAACAAGACAGCATCCTGACGACTGTCCAAAAATCCAAAATCGTCAATCCAAAATCGTCAATTCTGCTACCACCTGGCCACCACTTTCACATTCAGCAGCCGTGGCGTGAGGCGGTTCGGCATCGTGAAGGTATTGTTCGCGAAGTCCTTGATCAGCTGGTAGGAGATCGTGTTGGGCCGGTCGATCAGGTTGAAGACCTCGAGGCTTGCCCAGATATTGTCAAAGTTGCGGAAGGGGCTGTGGCTGCGGCGTGCGGCCTTGTCGCCATCGAGCAGCAGGGCGCTGAAACCGATGTCCATCCGGATATAGGGGGCGATCTCCAGCGCATTGCGGTACCTCACGCTGCCCGGTATATTGTACGGCATATTGCTTCCATAGATCGTGTGCAGGTAGACCTTGAAATTCTTATTTGTCGAGAGGTAATCCTGGAAGAAAAGGCCAACCGTAATCAGGCGATCCGTCGGCCGCCGCAGCCAGCCGCCTTCCACGAGGGCACTGTCCACGGGATGCCGGGCCGAGTCGACCGTATACACTTTGTACACGTCGTTGTCGAGATTCTCGCGCGTCCGCATCAGGCCGATGCTGAGCCAGCTTTCAGCGTCCTTCACCACCTCGCCGAAGAGGCGCATTTCGAGACCGGCCGCATATGCTTTGGCCTGGTTCTCCCCAAAATAACGGACCCGTACATTGTCGATATCATAGGGCACCACGTTCGTCAATGCCTTATAATAGGCCTCGGCGGTCAGGCGCAGCGGGCGGCCCAGTCCAACGAAATTATAATCCAGGCCCACAACCGCCTGGTAGCTGCGCTGGGCCTTCAGGTTTTCATTCACGGTACCATCGTAGCGACGCATCTCGCGGTAGAAGGGCGGCTGGTGATAGGCGCCAAGCGCAGCGCGCAGCACGATGTCTTTTTTCCAGGCCGGCTTCCAAGACGCCCCGATGCGGGGCGATAAAAGAAGCTCTCCCTTCAGGTCGTTGTAATTGGCGCGCAGCCCGGCCTGCAGCGTGTAGGCGTTGTTCCCGCGACGAAAAGCCATATTATCCTGCACAAACCCACTCAGCTTATTGACGCTAAAGGAGGCGGTGGATTTGATGACCTTGTTCAGCAGCAGAACATCGGGTGAAAAGGGAAGTGAATAGCCGGCTGAATCGCTGTACTCCCATTCATTGAGACGGTCCGCGACGGCTGTATGATCGTACCCGGCACCCCATTCGATCTTGTGGCGCCCATGGTCGAGGAAGCCTTTGTGG
>JAQBNP010000145.1 GCA_028288515.1 Flaviaestuariibacter sp.
GGACAATGGAGAGGTAGAACCGGCGCCGGTAGGGTGCGGTGAATGCCAGCACACGCCGCAGCACCGCCAGGCTGAATGATTTCTGAGAGTCTTTCTTCGCCAACCGTTTTCGAAATTTAGAGGCAAATGTACCGATGGACGGGGCGCCGCTTGTGAAAAGATACCGGTGTGTGCCGGTGGCTTACTCGGCCTCTTCCGTCGTGCCCGTTTGGGAATTGTAGGCCTTGATAAAGAGGGCGCCCAGGTTCTTGTACGGCGGGATATAATCCTCGAAGCCGTCGATCTTGCCCGCTTTCGCCCTGAACTCGGCCCAGAACGGGATCCAGTCGATACCGACGCCTGTGCGCAGCTTTTCGTTCATGAGGTTGAGGAACACCTGGTTGATGGCCATCTTGCCGGTCTGCTTCGTGGCCACGATATGGGCGTCCGGCGCTTTTTTCAAAACGCTGGAGATCACGTTGTAGCCGCCACAGGAGCCCAGCACCACGACTTTGGCAGAAGGCTGGATGCTCTTGATCGTTTCGCCCACCCAATAGCTGTGACCCCGGTGAACCACAACCGTGGGGTGAATGCCCTTTTCGTCCAGGTAGTCATTGAGCTCCCCCTGTGCTTTTTCCAGAGCGCCGGGTTCCTTGTCGTCATCCTTCCACTTATTGGCGTAGATCGTCATCGGCTTCCCTTTCACGGAAGAGAACGCGATGTATGACTTCGTGTCCTCGGTCTTCTTCCAGTTTGCATTGGCGAAGGCCGGGAGGAAATTTGCATAGTTCATCTTGCCGTCGGCATCGCCATAAAAGAAGACCTGCTGCACCACCTTACCGGTGCTGTCGCCGTCCACAAGAGAGCCATAGCTGATATTGTACACGGGCGGGATGCCGAACTCTTTGGAGAGGTCGATCTTCTGGGTTGAATCGGCCGACAGGAACAGCTTGTACAGGAGGTTATAAATGATGGCGCCCCTTGTATCGTTCCGTGCCGCGTTGCGGTCGTAATTGGCCTTCACGTTCTCCAGCATTTTTGCCGCCAGCGGCTTGATCGTCTCGGCAATGCTTGCATAGGAATCCGCCACGTCCACCCCGTCCTCGAGGGTTGTCGTCTTTTCCAGATTTGACACGAACGCGGTCATTAGCTTCTCGGCATGACCCTGGTCGGGAAACGAGCTGAGGAAATGACTCAGCGTATTATAGCCCGCGGCAACACGAATGAATTTCTTAAAGCGATCAAGGCCGACCAGCATCAGGAGCGAATCGCCGCGGTTGCCGGCCCTCTGCATCATCAGCGGGTAAATGCCCTTCACATAGCTCGACGTATACATTTCGGTCTCGCCATAAACCACGAGGTAATACAGCTCCTGGGCGTTGAGTTGCTGCAGCACCGCGAAGCGTTTCGCGTCAGGCTCTTCATGCAGGCCGTTGATCACGTTGATAAAGGCCTCCTGGCCTTTCTTCGCCACCCAGAACGCCAGCGACTCCATCTCGCGCACGGAATCTTTTGCAAGCGTGCGGTTGACATAATCGATGCGGGTGCGGACAAGAAGCTTATAGTATTTGACAGGGTCGTTCTTGACGGAATCGATCTCGCCGAGTGTCTGCCGGCCCTTCATGATGTTGTCGAGAAACGGGAAATACAGCTGGCCGCTGCCCCCGCTCTTGGCCATCTTATAGACCGTTTGCACCAGCGGGTCGTCGACGCCGCGGATGACGGACGAGAGCCGGTTATTGGCCGCCGCATAATCATACAGCTTGCGCGGGTTTTTATAAGATGCGACGAGGATGAGGCTGTCGCGGTTCGGCAGGTCCGGATTGTCCTTCAGCGTCGGGAAGATCTTTTCGGGATGAAGGAACATATACTTGCTCAATACGATCTCTTTCGCGGTCTTCGCTCCAGGGTTATTGTCGAAGGCGGTGCTGCTCATGACAATGCTGCCTACCTCGTAGTTGGACCGCTGGATGATGGCGTCGATGGGCGCGCTCACACGGTCTTTTGCCATGGCCGCCTCGTAAGCTTCAAGTATGCCGGGCAGGTTGCCGGCAGCAATGCGGCGGCTGCGGAATGCGGACGTGAAATTGCGCAGCATGCGCTCGATGCCCCGCAGGTAAGTGACTTTTTTCTGGGCCGATGTTGCCGTGTCTTTTTCAATGGCGCACTGGAGAGCGTCCACCCGCTGAACAAGGGCCTGGGTAACAAGGTAGTTGATGCTCTCGTCGGACGAAACATGAAACTCGTTGTCTGCGCGGCCGTCGGCCTTCAGGGTGTTCTTCTGCTCGCGGTCGATATAATCATGGAAGAGGGCACGGGTCTGCGGCGGCTTGCAGCCCGCATTGTCCGTCTTCTTCTGCCCGTGCGCATGCAGGCCTGTGGTGAAAAGTATGGTGAAGGAAAGGATACGTCCGGTCAAGTGCATGCGCCCCATAGTGCAAATTTAATACCCGCGGCTTTTAAAAGGATGTTATACCTAAGCCCCGGGAAAGACAGGTTTCAACGCCGGATCGTTGCAGGCGAGTCCTTTGACAGACACAGCGGCAGCGCCTCGATCGGACCGTCTGCGTCCATTGACTCCGCACCGCGCTGCGCATTAAGTTTTCATTAACTCTCCGGGACGGAGGCTGGCCTCCCCGCCCACCCGCCTAATTTGGCGTAGGTTTGCGACCACATTGAGAAAACCGATGGACAACCGTTCCTGGAAAGTATTGATCGCTGATGACGAGCCGGATATCGTGGAGATCCTTGCCTACAACCTGTCCCGCGAAGGCTACGAGGTCATCACGGCTGTCGATGGAAACGATGCGGTACAGAAGGCCCGGCTTTTCACCCCCGACCTCGTGATCCTTGATGTGATGATGCCAGGGAAGAATGGCGTAGAGGTCTGCGAGATCCTCCGCGCACAGCCCGCCCTCAAGGATACACTGATCATTTTCCTCACGGCCCTCAACGACGAAGCAACGCAGATCCGCGGCCTCACAACCGGCGCCGACGACTACATCAGCAAGCCGATCAGCCCGCAGGTGCTTGTCAGCAAGGTCCGCTCATTGTTGCGGCGCGCAAAAAAAGAAGACACCAAAGCCCTTTCGGTCAACGGCATCACGATCGACCCGGAGCGGTTCGTCGTGGAGCTCGAAGGCAAAGCCATCCTGCTGGCGAAAAAGGAGTTCGAGCTGCTCTACCTCCTCGCTACCAAACCGGGCCGCGTCTTCCTCCGCAACGAGATCCTCAGCCAGGTATGGGGCGCCGATGTCATCGTAGGCGACCGCACCATCGACGTCCATGTGCGCAAGGTTCGCCAAAAACTGGGCATTGACTGCATCACAACCGTAAAAGGTGTCGGCTATAAATTCGAGCGCTGAGCGCCGCGTATGGCCATTGCCAACTAACTTGCTTCAGCCACCATGCTCCAGAAAAAAAACCTGTCGCCCCGCCAGCTTGCCGCGTTTACGGCCCTCGTGCTGTCCATTCCGATCGCCCTCGGCATTACGGTCCTGGGCCATAGCTGGACTGAAGGGCTGCTCGCATTCGGGCTCATTCTCTCCGGCAGCTATCTCCTGATCTTCTTCATCATCCAGCAATTCATCTACCGGAAGATCAAGCTCATTTACAAATTCATTTACCAAACGAAAGCAAGCAAGAAGCAGGAGACCTATTACAAGTATATCCTGCCACAGAAAAGCATTGACGAAGTTCGCGAGGATGTCGAAGCGTGGGGTGAGCAGCAGCGGCGGCAGATCGAGCTGCTGAAGCGCAACGAATCATTCCGCAAGGAATTTCTCCAGAACCTGTCCCACGAATTCAAGACCCCCATCTTCGCCATCCAGGGCTATATCGAAA
>JAQBNP010000163.1 GCA_028288515.1 Flaviaestuariibacter sp.
TCGATATGCGTTACGAAATCCCCCGGCTGCAGCTCGCGCAGGGTCCGCAGTGTCAGCGCCTTGCTCTTGTTGTACGCCTGCTTCACCTTGTATTTGTGGTAGCGCTGGAAGATCTGGTGGTCTGTATAGCAGACCATCTTCAGGTCGAGGTCGATAAAGCCTTCGTGGATCGATGTGGCGATGGGGTTGAACGTGATCTGCTCCTTCAGGTCGCGGAAGATCGTATAGAGGCGCTCAAGCTGCTTCGGATTTTCAGCAAAGAGGTTGAGCGTAAATCCCTTTTTCTCCCAGTCTTTCAGGTCGGCGATCAGCAGCTCGAAGCGGCGGTTGAACGCAGGCTGTGCCTGGATGGAAAAGTCGATCACGTCCGCATCCTGGGCCGGCGCCGCATGCCCAAAATGAACGACGTGACGATTGGCGAGGCCTTCAAAAAAAACCGCGGCCGTTACGAATTCGTCTGCTGTCACATCTCGCTTCTCGAGCCTGTCCTCGTCCTCATCGTCGGGCTTCTTGCTGTCTGCCCGCATCTGCAGGAACAAGCCCAGGTCCTCTTCGGCCGTCAGCATCTTTTCACGCGTCAATTCTTCATCCTGCATCCAGATGACCGTATTGGCCGGAAGAAAATCAAGAAGCGAAACCTTGTCCTCTTCCTCGAACTGGAGGTCGACATTGGGAATAATGCTGACCTTCAGCAGGCGCCGCTCGCTCAGCTGCGTTTCGGGATCGATGATGCGGATGGAATCGATATCGTTCCCGAACAGCTCAATGCGGTAGGGCTTTTCATTACCGAATGAATAGATGTCGATGATGCCCCCGCGAACAGCGAACTGGCCCGGCTCATACACGAAATCCGTTCGCTCGAATCCATAGCCAACCATCTTTTCGTAGAGGGCGTCCGGCTCGATCGTTTCGTTGGTGCGGAGGTGGATCATATTGGCCGCGATGGCCCTGGAAACAACCACCTTTTCGAACAGAGCTTCCGGGTAGGTGACGAGTGCGCCCGCGCGGTGGGCGCCCGCTGCCGCAAACTTTGTCAGCGCTTCGGTACGCAGCATCACATGGGAGGAATTGAGCAGGCGGTAGTTCTTCCGGTTCTTGAATGAAGACGGGAAATAATAGATGTTGAGCGCGCCGGTCAGGTTCTCGAGCGTGTTGTGGAAATACGCCGCTTCCTCTGCATCGTTACAGACGAACACATGGTTGAGAGACGCCGCGGACGGGTGGATGAACAATGCACCGGCAACGAACTGGGAGGCGCTTCCGCGCAGGTTGCGCGCAAACAGGCGCTGGGGCTGGGCATACGAGAGCTTGTCCGCCAGGGAAAAAAGGCGGGGTGACTGACCGTATGTTTCGAGCAACGCCTGTACACTCATCGAAGGGTGCAAAAATAAGCCATGACCCGTTGCAGGCCATGGCTTATTCAGAATGGGAGGCAGGCTTGACTATCGTTTAACAAATCGGCCTGTATAGATCTCTTTGCGGTCGCCCACGATCCGAATGATATAGACACCCGGCGTCAGGCGCTGGGTTGGAAGGCGGAAGGACTGGTACGGGCTCTCTGCGCGAAGAACCTGGCTGCCGCGGCTGTCGAGCACTGTGATACTAACCTTGCGGGTTGACAGTGTTCCGGGAACAACGAGCAGATCGTTCGGTGTGGCCGAGATATACCTGATAAAGTCGCGCGTATTGCTCAGCGCAGATACGGCCGTGGTCACTGTGCCCCCGGTAACGATCGTTGTGAACAGGCCGCGACCGTGGGTAGCAGCAGCAACGAGGCCGTCTGTTGTGCGGTACTTCAATTGGTCGGTACGCACATTCGGAAGTCCGTTCCTGTTGGGAATCCATTGGGTAGCGGCGCCATTGATGGCCGAGGTTGACCAAACGCCGGTTTCGGTGGCAAGCAAAATACCGCCGTTGCCACCGGAAGGCCCGTTGAGCTGTGCCGTTGGCGCTACGAAGATGCCCCAGCGGACCGGCATATCAGGAAGATTGCCCTCGATGGAGGTGAAGGAGAGACCGCCATTGGTGCTTTCGAAAACGCTCGTTACGCCATAATTCGAAACGGTTGCCAGCAGGTGGTCGCCATTCACAGGGTCAACATCAATGGACGATATGGTCGCCCCTGCAGGCACACCGGGCAGGGTGGACATCTGCTCCGTCGGGAATGTCGAGTTTGCATTCGCGATCTTGAGGATGATGGGTACGACGTTCGCGGTGGCGTTGTCCGCGACCGTGGTGCCGATATAGATCGTTCCGGGAACGAATGGGTCAACCTTGACCGTCGATACTTCGCGGTTCACACCCATGTTCGTGGATGTGCGCTGTGTACCTGACGGAGACGCGAGGGTCAGGTTCTGGATCACGTAATATTTCCCGGGATCGTCGCCGCAATAAAGCGTTTTCAGGTTATCGTCTAGATCGGTCGGGTTCACAAATCCGCCGCGGCCATTGGATACACCGCTGAGAAAGGTGAAGCTGCCGCCTCCATTCAGGGAGCGGAAGTACTGGTTGAACTGCGCTGCAGTGATCTGGAGTTGCCCATCGGTCTGGTCGATATGCGGGTACATACCGTCACCGCTGCCAACGACCGGCGTCGAGTTGATGCCGGGCTGGGTGAACTTCTGGCTGCTGTTGTCCTGGGCCCCCGCAAGGAAATAATCCGGCTGGGTCGGGTGAAAATCGCAGCCGTAGTACTGGGTCACGTTGTAGTTGTTGTTGCGGCTCGTAAAGGTTGGCGAGGCAGTGTTTGCGTTATTGGAGAACCAAAGTCCGCCATCGTTACCGACATAGAGGTTCGATGCGCCGAAGTATTGAAGGAAGTGCTGGTCAGGGTGCACGCCGCTCGGCGTCGAGATATTGGTGAAGTTGGCGCCGGCATCCGTTGAGCGGCCTATGCTGAGCGCGCCGACGACGACATCATCGGGGTTGGTCGGGTTGATGGCTACGATAAGATTATACCAGACCTGCGGCGCGCTTCCGTTCAGGATGGCGCCCGGTGTGCCCAGTGAATCCCAGGTCGCGCCGGCATTCGATGAGCGGAAGATCGCATAGACGCCCTGGGTGGCGCTGTCCTGAACCGCCAGGAAAAGACGGTTCGGGTTGCTCTGCGAAACCGCGAGCTCACCACGCTGCGTCGTGCTGCTCGTTGTGGGCGTGATATTGGTCCACGTGCCGGCAGCCCCGGTGTTCACACCTGAAACGGAGAATGTCGATTTAAAAACCTGTGTGCGCGAAAACACACCCAGGGTTGCGTAGATGTCGCCATTGGAGGCGACCTCAAGGTCGGCTGCGCGGCCCGTTGCAAAGTTGGGAAGCGGGGCACCCAATACCTGGACCCAGCTGGTGCCGCCATCGGTTGACCTTTGGACGCCGCGGGCGCCAGCCGCGCTCACGTTGCGGAGAGTGGCGTACAGGTTTCCGAACTGGTCGGTCGCGACATCCTGCACGAACTCGAAGTTTGTTGTCGACGGAAGCTGTGCCCAGGTCAGGCCGCCATCGGTGCTTTTGAAAATGCCGGCGCCCTGTACGGCGTCGACGTTGAACCATCCTTCGCCGGTACCGGCATACATAATGGCAGGGTTGACGGCGTCCTGCACGAGGGCAGTGACGGCCAGGTTCTGCATCTGGTCATTGACGGGGGCAAAGTTTGGCGTGGCCGATGTAAAATTGGTGGTGCGGAAAATGCCACCGCTGACGGAAGCTGCCAGCACCGTGTTGCCGGTGGCATCGCGACGGTCAATGATCATGGCGCGGGTGCGACCGCCGATATTGTTGGGTCCGCGCTCCTGCCACGTCAGCGCGTTGATGCGGCCCGTGCCGGCGAGTGCGTTGGCCCGCGCTTCGGCAGCTTGCAGCCGCTCGGAAGGCACGCGGTTCAGCGCAGGGTCCATGGTGATCTTTCGTTCGTACCGCATGGCCAGCTCGATCCCGTCACGGCCGATCTCTCCTTCTTCTTCCGCGGTGAATGACTCGCTCTGGCAGCTGGCGAGGAAGGCGGTTGCAAAGAGGATCGCAACCGGCATCTTTCGAAATTGAAACATAGGTGGAATATTAACGTATATAGTTATGGAAAGATAAGAAAAGATCGATCGTTGCTTTGTAATTACGTTTGCCGGATGAAAAAAGTTGTCACAATCCTGTTTGTTTTAGCCACCCTCCTGTACGCAGTCCCCGGCTGCAGCCAGCGGTACGGCATTTACAAGGGGAGCGCCTACGTGCGCGAGTCATACGGGGGCGCGCAACGCGTCGGCCCCGATGGGCGCCCCGTGAAGCCGACACCGATCCGCGAGCTTCTTGTCTATGTTCAGACGGACAGCTCCGCCACGCCCCCCAAGATCGGACAGGTTTGGATCGGTCGCGTACCGTACGGCGTTTCGATCAGCCCCGCGCCGCAGGTACCAAGTGAAATCGGCACCATCAAGGGAACGGACAAGCAGGCAACAATTCCAGTTGCGCGACACCGCATCACGTACCAGCTTGCGCTGTTGCCATTGGTCACTCCCGACCCCGTGATACCCGACTCCGCA
>JAQBNP010000181.1 GCA_028288515.1 Flaviaestuariibacter sp.
CTCGTAGAGGTAGGGAACGGCGTCGAGCCGGAAGCCGTCGACACCCATGGCGCACCAGTAGTCAATGATCCGGAAGATCTCGTCCTGCACGGCAGGGTTGTCGTAGTTGAGGTCCGGCTGGTGGTGAAAGAAGCGGTGCCAGTAGTACTGTTGCGCGACTGGGTCCCAGGTCCAGTTGGATGCTTCGAAGTCCTGGAAGATGATGCGGACGTCACGGTATTTATTGGGGTCGTCGCTCCAGACATAATAGTCGCGTTCCGGCGATCCCTGTGGTGCCGTGCGCGCGCGCTGGAACCAGGGATGCTGGTCAGACGTATGATTGATAACAAGCTCGGTGATGACCTTGAGGTTTCGCTTGTGGGCCTCATCGAGGAACTCCCGGAACTGGTCGATCGTTCCATAGCGCGGGTTGATGGAATAGTAGTCGGCGATATCGTATCCGTCGTCGCGCAGCGGGGAGGGGTAGAAGGGAAGGACCCAAATGGCCGTCACGCCCAGCTCCTGGAGATAGTCGAGCTTCTCGAGGAGCCCGCCGAAGTCGCCGATGCCGTCGCCGTTGCTGTCCCGAAAGGCCTTGATGTGGAGCTCATAAATGATGGCGTCCTTATACCAGTGCAGTTGATCCGTGGAGCGATTGTCCTGTGCCATAATTTCCGGTCTGATTCACAAAACAGCATGTTCTGAAAATACCGTGCCTTACCGTGCCTTCGATTTGGCGGACATCACGCGCTGAATGACGAAGGCCAACCGTCGGCCGGAATGCCTTATTTTGCCACACCATGGCAACGCTCCTGACGAATATCCGATTGCTTGCGGGCACGCATGCCCCTTCCCGTGCGCTGCGCGGCCAGGAACTTGCGATCCTCCCCGCGATCGATGACGCCTACCTCATCATTGAGGGAGGCCGGATCGGGGCATTCGGCAGGATGTCCGAGCTCTCCTACAAGGCGCCGGACTTTTCTCAAACGATCGACCTCGGTGGCAGGGTCGTGCTGCCGTCCTGGTGCGACAGTCATACGCACCTGGTCTTTGCCGGGAGCCGCGAGGCCGAGTTCGTTGACAAGATCCGCGGATTGAGCTATGCGGAGATCGCTGCCCGTGGTGGTGGGATCCTGGCGTCTGCGCGCATGCTCAATGAGACATCGGAAGACGAGCTATACCGGCAGTCATTGGCGCGCCTGGAGGAGCTGATCAGGCTGGGCACGGGGGCGATCGAGATCAAGAGCGGGTACGGACTCACGGTTGAAGGGGAGATCAAGATGCTGCGCGTGATCCGGAGGGTGAAACAATCAGCCGGCATTCCCGTTAAGGCGACATTTCTTGGAGCCCATGCGATCCCGCCTGACTTTGCCGGCAACCGGGCGGGCTACATCGAGCTGATCACCCAGACGATGCTGCCGCAGATCGCCGCTGAGGGACTGGCCGATTATATCGACGTGTTTTGTGAGCAGGGATTTTTTACACCCGATGAGACGGAGCGAATCTGCGCGGCCGGCGCGGCTGTTGGCTTGCGTCCGAAGATCCATGCCAACCAGCTTCATGTATCGGGGGGCGTCCAGGCGGGCGTGCGCGCCGGAGCTCTTTCGGTTGACCACCTGGAAAGTATGGACGCCGAAGCGACGAAGACGCTGGCCGGTTCGGCTACGATCGGAACGCTCCTGCCAACTGCCGCCTTTTTCCTGCGGATGCCCTACCAGCCGGCGCGTGAGCTGATCGAGGCGGGCTGCGCCATCGCGCTGGCATCCGATTTCAACCCGGGCTCGTCTCCCTCCGGCAATATGAATTTCGTGGTGTCGCTGGCATGTATCCAGATGCGGATGCTCCCCGAAGAAGCCATCAACGCTGCGACCATCAACGGCGCCTTCGCGATGGGGGTGCAGGACGAGGTTGGCTCCATTGCGGTGGGTAAAAAAGCAAACCTTGTCGTCACAAAACAAATCCCGTCTTTGGCTTATCTTCCTTACTCATTCGGAAGCGGGCTGATCGAACGCGTGGCTGTCAATGGCGAGCTGGGAGAGCCGTGATGGAACGGCAGGACGCCCGTTTTCGAAGAGGACATTGAACGAGACAAAACGATAAACGATTGACGATGCAGATACCCCATTTCAAATTCTATTCGAAGAACGACATTTTATCATTGGTGCAGATCCGGCGCTTCGAAACAAAGCTGGGTGAGCGGCTGGAAGTGATGGGTGAGGACCGGAGCCCGGAGGCCTTCGCGCGGATCAATGCACAGTACGTTATGTTCGGGATCCCGGAGGACATTGGCGTGCAGGCCAATGGCGGCACGGCCGGCACGAGCACCGCCTGGCTTTCCTTTCTCCATGCCTTCTTTAATATCCAGAGCAACGACTTCCTTGTCGGGGATGATATCGCCGTTATCGGCCATTTCGATTTTGGCGACCTCCAGTTCCTGATCGACAAGAATGCCAGCACGACCGACGAAAAACTCGAGGCGTACCGTCACGCCGTGAACGCCATGGACGAAGAGATCGAGAAGCTGACCAAGGCGATCGTCGCCACCGGTCGGATCCCGGTAGCCATTGGCGGCGGCCACAACAACGCGTATCCCTTGCTGAAGGGAACTGCCAAAGGACTTCACCAATCTGAAGAGATCGACATTCCACAGATCAACTGCATCAACCTCGACGCCCATGCCGACTATCGCCCGACCGAGGGGCGCCACAGCGGCAATGCCTTCCGCTATGCTGAAGAGGACGGCTTTCTCCAGAAGTATTGCGTCGTGGGCCTGCAGGAGAATTACCTGCAGCAGAACGTGTGGGTAGACTTCGTCAACAACCCGTTCTTCGACTGCATCACGTTCGAGGACATCTTCATTCATGGCAAGCGTACGTTCCAGCAGGCAGTTTCGCACGCCATTGAGTTCACCGACGATAATTATTGCGGCATCGAGCTGGACCTCGATTCGATCCAGAATACGCTGAGCAGCGCCGTGTCGCCCTCCGGCGTTTCGGTGATCAATGCCCGGCAGTACGTCAACCTGTGCGCCGCCAACGCGCGCGCCAGCTATCTCCATATCTGCGAGGGTGCCACGCGGCTCAACAACGGGCGCACCGACGACTCGACCGGCAAGCTGATCGCGTACCTGGTGAGTGACTTCATCAAGATGCATGCGGCGGAGAAAGGGGAGTAGGGGCTGCGTTTGAACCACGAAGCCACGAAGAGCGCAAAGGAGCACAAAGGAAAATTCTTTGGGGTGTTCTTTTTGGTCTTTGCGTTGACGCCTTTTTGGACTTCTGGTGACCGGGTTTAACCCACGAAGCCACGAGGGGCGCAAAGGAGCACAAAGGAATATTCTTTGGGGTTTTCTTTGCGGTCTTTGCGTTGACGCCTTTTTGGACTTCTGGTGACCGGGTTTGAACCACGAAGCCACGATGGGCGCAAAGGAGCACAAAAGGAAAATTCTTTTGGGTTTACTTTGCGGTCTTTGCGTGAAAGGCTGTTCAATCCAGATTCGTCAATTCATTCTAAATTGGATATTCCCTTACTGATCATCCGATCTTCCCTAGCTTCTCAGGTATTCCGCATACGCATAGCCTTCTTCGCCGCCGGCGGTGCGCACAAGCCACCACTGGTCGCTTGCCTTGCTGAGAAGCGTAACCTGGGCGCCATGGGCAGCCTTTCCGACGATCGGCTGATCGGTTCCAGGGCCCTTGCGGATATTGAGGTTTGACTCTTTCGTATTGACGGTGACCTGTGAGCCGGCCGATACATCGGCCACTTTCACGTCAAGCACGACGTCACCGGACCGAAAATCCGGGTCGATGGTGTTGTACACGTTCCAGAGCTGGTCCTTGACCGCGCCCGACGGCGCCTGGCCATCGATATAAAGAACGTTGTTCTGCTCGCGCACCTGGAGATTGCTGACGCCGGCCTGTGTGGCCGCGTCGATCAGCGCCTTGTATTTTACCTGTAATGCCATGATGTTTTTTATTTAATGGTGAGCCCGTTGGAGGTTACTTTCTTCGGATTAAGCGCATCGAGGCGCGGCTTTAGTGTTTGCCAGTCGGCGCGCCTGATCTCACCGGATACATTGACCTCGCCGTTCGCCACGCTTGTTGTTACGCCAGGGAAGTCTTTGGTTGCGTCCGTGGCCCCTTGCTGCAGGGCTGCGTCGCCCGAGACCTCTACGGGAGCCGTGGTTGTCGTTTCCGGCGTTGTCGTCGTAGTTGTCGTTGATTTATCTTTCGACTTGTCCTTGCAGGACGTGAGGGAAAGGCCGGACGTCAGGAGGAGAGCCAGGCTGAGAGGTACAAAGAATCGCTTCATAAAAAAAATGGTTTTAGTTTACGGAAGCCATCCATGCAAGACTGGTGCCCAGCTCAACCGTTGCCTTCCAGCAGGAGCACTTTTTCGAAGAGCTCTTCGTACTGGGCGTTGGCAGTTTTCAGTTGTCCCTGGAGCGCGGCATAGTCCTCTTCGGTCTTCTTGAAAAGTCCGGGGTTGCTATACGTGTCGGGTGCTGCCAGCGCGGCTTCCAGCGTTTCACGCTTCTTGTTCAGCTCGGCGAGCTGTTGCTCTGCCTGCTGAAAGAGTCGCTGCGTTTTCTGGAGCTCTTTCTGTGCTTCCTTATTGATCGGCGCGTTGGCAGGTTTGGCTGCTGCCTGCGGTTGTGGCTTCGGTGACTCGGGGGGCCTGGAAGCCGTCTCTTTGCGGTTATCGGCATTTTTTGCCCCCTGTTCGCGGCTCTTTTCGTCCCGGGCCTTGCGCTCTTTCCAGGCGACCCATTCTTCA
>JAQBNP010000189.1 GCA_028288515.1 Flaviaestuariibacter sp.
AGCTTTACAAGGCCATCGCCACCGGGATCAAGCGAACGAAATAAGTTCGGGTCCCTTACCCGCGCGCCGGAGTCTGCCTGCTAACGATGCGGGTTGATCCCGTCCCTGTTTTCGCGCTATATTTGAGGACGACCGGAAGCCGCGGTCGTAACCCGAATACCCATGACGTTTACGAAAGGGATCATACAGCGGAGCCCTGGCGCCACCGAGGAAAGCCGCGCCTTCGAGCAGGAAGAGAAGGAGAAGCGCGCCGCCGAGCTCGTTCTCGCCAACATCGAGCTCGCCTACCAAAACGAGCAGAAAGAGCAGCGTGCGCAGGAACTTGTTATCGCAAACCGCGAGCTTGCCTACCAGAACGATCAAAAGGAAAAGAGAGCCGCCGAGCTCGCTCTTGCCAATATCGAGCTTGCTTACCAGAACGAGCAAAAGGAGCCGCGCGCACAAGAGCTCATCGTTGCCAACAGGGAGCTCGCCTATCAAAACGAACAGAAAGAACAACGTGCCCAGGAGCTGATCATCGCAAACCGTGAGCTTGCCTATCAGAATGACCAAAAGGAAAGGCGGGCTGCCGAACTGGTTCTCGCCAATATCGAGCTCGCCTACCAGAATGAGCAGAAAGAGCAGCGTGCCCAGGAGCTGATCGTCGCCAACAGGGAGCTTGCCTACCAGAACGCACAGAAAGAGAAGCGCGCACAGGAGCTCGTTATTGCCAACCAGGAGCTTGCCTACCAGAATGACGAGAAGGAGCAACGCGCACAGGAGCTTGCCGATGCGCTCAAGGACCTGGAGGCATTTGCATACGTTTCCAGCCACCACCTCCAGGAGCCGCTCCGCAAGATCCTTTCCTTCGTCGACAAGACACTTGTTCGCGAAGCGCCCCACCTCTCCGACAAAGGAAAATACGACCTGCAGCGGATCGACGTTGCGGCGACGCGCATGCGACAGTTGATCCAGGACATTTATACCTATTCGCGCATCAATGTGAATGAGCAGGCCTTTGAAACGGTTCATATCGGCGAGCTGGTGGCCACCTTGAAGCGGGAGATGCTGCCGGGCCTGGAGCAGGCGCATGTTCAACTCGAACTGGATGCCGATGTGGAAGTCGTGGCGATCCCGGCGCAAATGCGGCAGGCCTTGCACCACCTCCTCGACAATGCGCTAAAGTTTGCCAGCGCCGACCGGGCCCTGACCATCAAGGTCACCGCCAGGCTGGCTGCAGGCAGCGAGCTGAATGACGACACACTGTCGCCCGATGTCACCTATTGCTCGATCGAAGTGAGTGATAATGGGATTGGATTCCACCAGCAGTATGGGGAGCGGATCTTTGAGATCTTCCAGAAGCTGCATACGGTGGAGGAATATAGCGGGACGGGCATTGGCCTGGCGATCGTGAAGAAGATCATGGACCGCCACCAGGGCCACGTATCGGTGACGGGTGTGGCGGGAGTGGGCACGGCCGTAAGGCTGCTGTTCCCGGCAGCGGGATTGCCCGCCTGAGGGTTAGTCCCAGCTGGCGATCAGGACATAAACATTCGAGGCGATGAAGGCAAGGAACAGCAGGGCCATGATGATGGCGGGGACTAGCTTAAAGCTTTCACTTGCCGTTGCGCGTTCCATTTGTACTGTTGACATACTCCCATTAGTGGAATACCGTGCCGAAAGCGCTTCAGGCGGGTTTTCGGTGCGATCCCGGAATGGGAGCGGGCCGAAACCTCATCCGGGCCCTCATTCGCTCCTTATGGGGCGGGAGGGGTGAATCGTGAGGGAGTGAACCGTCAATAGTGAATGGTGAGGGAGTGAGGGAGTGAATGGTGAATGAGTGGATAGTCAATAGTGAATGGTGAATGGGTCGATCAAAGTGCTGGCTGCCCAATCCGCCGGCTGTCATCCCGAGCGCCCCGCGAGGGAGCCCATACGCTACGCACGCTGTCATGCTGACGCATGTCAACACCTTTCCCTTACAAAACACAAAGCGACCCCCTTTGCGCCTCCTTTGCCCCTCCGCGCCCTTTGCGTTTCCGGCTGTTCCTTCCCTATATTCTCCATACCCAACCCATATCGCTCCCCCAGATATAACCACCCAAACAGGCTCTCCAAAAATCCGCAATCCGCAATCCCCCCGCATCTCCCGGCTCACCCTACCTTATGATACTTCCCTTTGTATTCCAGCGGCGACATCCCCGTGATCTTGCGGAACACTTCCCGAAAGGCTTTGCTGTCTGAATACCCAACCTTGTACATCACCTCGTTGACGGTGGTCCGGTTTGTCTCAAACGCCTTCTTGGCAAATTCAATTTTTACCCGCTGCGCGTATTCAACCGGCGTGTTGCCCGTGGCCTTGATGAACCGCCGGTCGAAATTCCGTCGCCCGACATGAAACTTGGAGGACAGGTCTTCGATGCTGATCTTTTCATCGAGGTTCCTTTCCATGTATTCCTGCGCCCCCAGGACCTCCGCATCATCATGGTTTTTTTGCCCCGAAAAGATGGAGAACTCCGACTGCCGGCTCCGGTTGATCTCGATCTGGAAGACCTTCGCGCAATGCACCGCGGTCTGGCGGTCATAGTATTTCTCAACCAGGTAGAGCACGAGGTTCAGGAACGAGTAAGCGCCACCGTTCGTATAGATCCCGTTCTCATCGGTGATCAGCTTGTCGGTCTGCAGGTTGACCTCCGGAAACATGGTTCGAAAGACGCCGGTGACCGACCAGTGTGTCGAGCAGGTCCGGCCGTTCAGCAGCCCGGAAGCGGCCAGCAGGAAGGCGCCCGTGCAGATCGACGCGATCTCGGCACCCTTTGCATAGTGCGCCAGCAGCCATTGAACCAGTGGCTCGTTCCCTTTCAGCGCGATGTCATAATTATGATTGAGCGAGGGGATGATCACAAGATCGGTCTTGCTGATGGCGCCGATGGTCGTGTGCGGCGTCACCGTGAACAAGCCGCCATTGAACGGGATCGTGTCCGCCATGCCGGCAAGCTGGATCCTGAACAGCTGCTTGTTTCCGCGCTCCTTCCAATAGGCGTCGGCCCTGCTCAGCACCTCGTAGGCGCCCGTGATACTACTGAGATTATTGTTTCCATTGGGGATGACGATCGTCAGGTGTTTCATGCAGCGGGTTTCGACAAAGCTAACCATTTGCCTTGTCCAAATGAGCCCGCGTGAAAGTCTGATTCGCACAGCCTGTTTCCGGCGGAAAGACAACAGCTTTGTAGATATCATTCACATAAATAAAAAAACATGACAACAACAGACACGATGGTGAAAATGGTCCTTGATCGCTGGAACGGCTCCATCACGTCCGGCGATACGCTGATCAACAGCCTGCCGGCGGAAAAGTGGCAGCAGGAAATAGCGCCCGGCAAGAACAGGGGTATCTACCTTCTCGGTCATCTCATTGCCGTGCATGACGATATGCTGGTACTGCTCGACCTGGGCCAAAAGCAACACCCGGAGCTGTTTGAGGCATTTGTGAAAAGCCCCGACAAGGCAACGCCCAACCTTCCGTCGAGCGAGGAGCTGAAGCAATCCTGGACCCGGCAGAACGAGGATCTCAGGAAGCATTTCGAAGCCCTGCAACCGGCCCAGTGGTTTGAGAAGCACACGTCGGTATCTGTAGAGGATTTTGCGAAAGAGCCCCACCGGAACAAGCTCAATATCATCATCACGCGAACATCGCATTTGCAGTACCACCTCGGGCAGCTTCGGTTGCTTGCCTAGCAGGAGCAGCAGGTCAAGCGGTGTCGCTGAAACAGCACCACAGGCAGGGGCAAAGAGATCACTCTTTGCCTCTTTGCTTTCACCAGTCACGATTCACTGCCGACCCGTTCGTATTTTTGAGAAACACTTCCAACATGACCACGCATGACGAGCGCATCGCGCGCATGACCTTCGCCTCCGTCTACCCGCACTACATCGCCAAGGTGGAAAAAAAGGGACGAACAAAAGCCGAGCTGGACGAAGTGATCCGATGGCTCACAGGCTTCGGCGATGACCAGCTACAGGAGCTGATCGACAGCAAAGCAACGTTCGAATCGTTTTTTGAAAGGGCCGCCCTACACCCGAATGCAGATATGATCACCGGTACCATCTGCGGCTACAGGATCGAGGAGATCGAGAACCCCCTGACGCGGCAGGTGCGCTACCTGGATAAGCTGGTCGACGAGCTGGCGAAAGGAAAAAAGATCGGGAAGATCCTCCGCACAGCATAGCCGCTCCAGATATCACCGCCAGCGCCTCATCTCCAGTCCCGGAAAGCAGGTTCAAAGTAACGACATGGCCGCCCGGTCTTTCTGAACCCGTCCTCAACCAAATCCCTCCAACAGCATGGCAATGCGACCAGGCTTCGTCGTCGCCATCGGCCCTAAGTATTTCCCAGTATATAGTTGAAATAGATGCGATATTTCGCGGCATACTCTACCATATTGATTGCCATACAGATGTAACCGTTTAAATTTGGCCACCTCCCAACGAAACCAGGCTCAACAAAAATGCCTGCCCAACCAAAACTACCCGCTGCCTCCGCGGCCGAACCCGGTGAAGACCTGTTCCGCCTCCTTCTTGACTGTACCGATGATGCCATCGCCATGCTCGACCCGGATGGCCGTATCAGGACCTGGAACCTGGGGGCTCACCACGTTTTCGGATACGACCAGGCCGAGGCCATTGGAAAGCCATTCACGTTTTTCCTCCCGCCCCACCAGTCCGGCAACGACGACGCTGCCTCATACCTGTCACGAGCGATCGAAGCCGGGAAACTGGATGTCGAGGGCTGGCAGAAACATAAGGACGGATCGGCTTTTTTCGCCACCACGATTCTCACGCCCCTGCACGATACATCCGGCGCGCTGCGCGGCTTCTCGCTGACGGCGCGCGACAGTACGCAACAAAAAAAGCTCGAAGAGGAAAACCGTACGCTCCATGAAAAGCTTGAAGAAAAAGTAGCGCAGAGGACGGCGGAGCTGGCAGTCGTGAACAAAGAGCTGGAAGCTTTTTCCTACTCCGTGTCGCACGACCTCCGAACCCCCCTGCGGGCCATCAGCGGCTATTCGGTCATGCTCCAGGAGGACTATGCCAGCCAGCTGGATGCCGAAGCAAACCGCCTGATCAGTGTCATCATGCGGAACACGGAGATGATGGGCCAGCTGATCGACGACCTGCTCACCTTCTCCCGGATGGGACGCCTGCAAATGATCAGTGAAAACGTGAGCATGGAACGCCTCGTGCGCGAGGTCCTCAAAGAGTTGCCCCAGCACGATCCAGAAAGGTACAAGGTCCACATCGGCGCGCTCTCTCCCTGCAAGGGCGACCCCGGCATGCTGAAACAGGTATGGGTCAACCTTCTCAGCAACGCGCTCAAATATTCATCAAGGGTCGAAAGCCCCGAGATCACCATCGGTTGCCGGGAGAACGGTGCCTTCCTCGAGTACGCGGTCACCGACAACGGCGCCGGCTTTGACATGAGGTACGCCAATAAATTGTTTGGTGTCTTCCAGCGCCTTCATCGCACAGATGAATTCGAAGGCACGGGCCTCGGCCTCGCTCTCGTACAGCGGATCGTCAGCAAGCATGGCGGCGACATCAGGGGCATCGGCGAAACAGGCAAGGGCGCTGCTTTTTATTTTACCATCCCGCGCTCATAAAGAAAAACAACACAAACGAATGAATACAGTGAAAGGAGTCGAGATCTTATTGGTAGAAGATAATATGAGCGATGCGGAGCTGATCATCCGCGCCCTGCGGAAGGTGAACCTCGCCAATAACCTCGTGCATGTGAGAGACGGCGCCGAAGCGCTGGACTTTATTTTCGGACACGGGGACCATGCAGACCGAAACAGTGAGATGATCCCCAAGGTGATCCTGCTCGACATAAAAATGCCGCGCGTCGATGGGATCGAAGTGCTGCGCCGGCTCAAGGACAATGCCCGCACGAAGCCCATCCCCGTGGTCATCATGACCTCCTCGAAAGAAGAGCAGGACGTGATCACAAGCTACCAGCTGGGCGTGAACAGCTTCGTCGTGAAGCCAGTGGACTTCACCGCATTTGCCAAGGCGGTCAGCGAGCTTGGAATGTACTGGGTGCTCGTCAACCAGCCGCCCCTTTTTAACGAGTCAGGCCTCGCTACACCAAGCACACCATGAGAAACAAGTTCAGGATACTCCACCTCGAAGACGTCCCTACCGACGCCGAGCTAGTGGCGCGCGAGCTGCAGAAGAGCGGGATCGATTTCGAGCACGTCGTGATCGATACGAGGGAGCAATATGAAGAGGCGCTGCAAAGCTTCAAGCCGGACATCATTCTTTGCGACCACTCCCTGCCGGCCTTCAACTCGACGGAAGCGCTTCGCATCAAGCGCATGCGTAAGCTGCACATCCCCTTCATCCTCATCACGGCCACCATGTCGGACGAGGTGGCCCTTGACCTTGTGCGCGAAGGCGCCGACGATTATATCCTCAAAGACAGCATGAAGCGCCTGCCTCATGCCGTGCGAAATGCATTGGACAAATACGGTTTGGAATGGGAGCGGAAATCTCTCATCGACCGCGTGATCGAACGGGAAACAGCCTCGCAGGAGGTCCTGAAACAGCTGACCAACAAGCTGCTGCTGGCAAACAAAGCAGCCCTGATCGGCGTCTGGGACTATTTTGTCGAGGACGGACGCATCATTTGTGACGATTATGTCCTGTCGCTGTACGGCCGCAAGCAGGACGACTTCGACGGCTCTTTCGAGTCATGGCTGCAGTTCCTGCATCCCGACGACAGGGG
>JAQBNP010000202.1 GCA_028288515.1 Flaviaestuariibacter sp.
CCGGAGCGACCCGGCAAAATTCAAAATGGTGTCTTGTCCCGGTTACCCCGAGACCTGCTGCTCGACGGCTTCCGGACTGATGCGGATCAGGAAGTCGAACAGGTTTGTTTCAGTTGACAGTTGCAGCTTTTTCCGAAGGCGGTACCTGCTGATCTCCACGCCACGCACCGAAATATTCATCAGCTGCGCCACCTCCTTGCTGCTCAGGTTCATCCGAAGATACGCGCTTAGCTTGAGCTCGTTCGGCGTTAATGCAGGGTACTTGTTCTTGAGGGCAGTGAGGAAATCGCTGTGCACCTTGTCGAAGTGGATCGCGAAATTTTCCCAGTCCTCGTTCATTTTGTCTTCTTCGTTCAGGGTGCGAATGATCTTGCGGAAGTCCTCGGAGGTTTTGCCGCTGTCCAGGTTCTTCTTAATGCGCGTCATCTCCTCCTTGATCTTTGTCATCAGCTCGCCTTTTTGGACAAGGTGCATGGCCGTGGATGCGAGCTCCGTGTTCTTGTGCGCGATCTCTGCTTCGAGCTTTTCGTTGCGCAGCTTGATCAATTCCTTCTCGGTCTTTTCGAGCTCGAGCTGGTGGAGGTACTGCAGGCGCTTTTGCTCTTCCTCGAACTTCATTTTCTGCAGCGCGAATTTCTTCTTCTGCGCCCGGTACAGTAAAGTGCATCCGACAAGGAACAGGCACGCATACAAGGCATATGCCCAGCGGCTTTGGTACCACGGCGGAAGGATGACGAATGAGTAGGATTCGACCGCAGACTCGTTTCCCCGGTGATTCCGTGCTTTCACCTGGAAGGTGTAGGATCCAGGTGGCAGGTAGGTATATTCCTTTTCGACCTTCCGCGACCAGTCCGACCAGCCTTTATCGTATCCTTTGAGGTAATAGCTGTATTCGATGGTGGCCTGCTGACTGTACAGAGTCGATGAGAATTCGAAGTGGAGGGAGTTCCAGGGATTGGCGATTGACGGCGAGCGGAACGCAGCATCGCCGGGCGTTTGGTTCGGGTGGCCGCCATACAGGAGACTGTCGTTCCTGCCAAAAGCCCGAACGGATCGCAGAAGCACTTCCGGCGTTGTTCGTTGCCGCCTGTACTTTTCGTAGTTTACATGAAAGAAGCCTTTTTCCGCACCAACAAGAATATTGTTGTCGTCGACCGGGTAGATGAACTCAAAGCCGTTGACGATCTTGTCGGTCAGCTCGGGCAAATAGATCGTTTGTGGCGCCTTGCCCGAAAAGTCCACGACGCCGATCTTCTTGTCGTGCACAAACCAGATATTGCCCCGTGCATCTTCGCGCATGTAGTGAATATTTGGCTGGTCGAGGAAGGGCTTGAAATACCGCGACGGCTCGAACTTATCAGCTTCAACATTGTATTCATAGACCCCATTCTCAGTGGTTGTCACGATGTGATTCCGGATCTTGAAAACGTAGTTATTGTTGATGCTGAACAGGCCGTTATCCGTGGTGTAGAGGCGAATTTTGGCCTGCATCTTTTCATCAAATTGCACCTTGTAGATTCCCTTGTATGGGTGCGCGACCCAGATGGTATGATCGGTGTTATCGACCGTGACGAACCGCGCCGACTCGAATCGTGCTTCAGCCGGGTCGCGCTTGAAGCCGCCGTTGGCGAAGTCAAAAAGATTGATGCCGTTATATGTTCCCGTAACCATAAGGGAGGAGGGGAGGACATTGTAAAAGGGCTGGAAGGTCCAGAAGCCAGTGCTGTTATCGAGTAGCGTGGCATTATTTCCGCTGAGGAGGAAAGCGCCTTCGTGGTGCCCCATCAAAAGGCGGCCATTCACCTCGGAAAGGTTCCAGACCTGTCCTTTCGTGTTGGCTACGGGAGAGAAGGTCGCTTTCACATAGCTCAGGTCGCCAAGCGGGTCAACCGGGACGGAATAAAGTCCATTGGAGGTGCCTATATATAAGGTGTTATTGCTGATAATGGAGGTATAGCCGGAGCCTTCATTCTGGAGCGAGGTATAGATGTGCCGGATCGGGCTGTCGTATGCGACGAAGTCGATGCCGTTATCGAGACCAAGCCACAGGTTTTTGTCGCGGTCGAAAAATGCGGAGAGAACATTATTGTTCTGGAGGCCTTCGAGGCGCGTGAAGCTTTGTGTCAGATTCCCCTGACGGTCGATGACGAAGCAGCCGCCGAGTGTGGTCGCGAGAAGGATATGGTCGGCATCTGCAGCGGCTGCCGTATAGATCAGCTTGCTCGCGATATGATCCATAACCGGCGACTGAAAGGGAAAGAGCCGACCGCCGGTGATCAGGAAGGCACCGTTCCGAAACGTCGTCACCAGTGCGCTGTCACGACCAAGTGGAAGGAGGCCGGTAACGAGGAAGCCTTTCGGGTAGCTCGTGCCCGGCAGTAGCGGCTGCCACATGCCATGGTCGAACCGAAGGAGCCCGTGCGTGTAATCCTGCGCAACCAGGTTCCCATTGCAGATGCCCATGAACCGCCAGTCCGTGCTGAACGACACGGTTACCTTATCGCCGCTGAACTGGAAGATTTTTTTACTGGTGCGGAAAAAAAGTTGGTTTTCGAATGAAACGATATCCCAGACATCGGCGAAGGACCGCTGACTGGGGGGAATGAGTTCTTTGAGGGAATGGTAAGCTAGATGACCGTTGCGGTCCGGCGAAAAATAGCCCAGCTCATCCTGCGCGCCGATATAGATCCGGTCGTTTACGATCTCAAGAGAGCGTACGATGGTTTTGTTGGGCAGGGGATAAGTTTTCCAGAAGCTTCCATCAAATGTGAGAAGCCCGTCGTTATTGGCGAAATACAGGATGCCCCTGGCGTCCTGGCGAATGTCCCAGCTTTGGGTTCCGGCGCCATAGGTCTGACGGGAAAAGTTGAGGATCTCGGGCAGGCCAATGGTATTTTGGCCCGAGCTGAAGCAGGGCAGCAGAAAGATGAAGAGAGAGAAAAGCAATCTCGGTTTCATGGAAGCAGGCGCGTGGTGTGAAAGTAACAATTTTTTAACTGATGTAGTGATGAAGGGGGTGTTTTTCGCGGTTTTTACGCTTTCCCAAGCAGTTGATGTAGTAGTGATGTAGTAGGAAATGCTGTGATTGAGCAAGGGATCTCTATTTTTACCTCCGTGTTGATCGATGGTCTTCACACCCGATCGTCCACCCTTCTAAAAACAAAACGCTTGTGTATGAAACTGAAAATTGCGCTTTTCTGTGCATTTCTCTTTTTACAGGGATACCTCTCCCAAATCCTCGCTCAAAACAGGACCGTTAGCGGTGTCGTCACAGGTGGCACCGCAGCTACGCCTCTGGCCGGAGCCTCCGTCACAGTTAAAGGCACCACCGCCGGCACCACAACAGACGAACGTGGCAACTTCAGCCTTTCCGTTCCGTCCTCCGCCCGGACGCTCGTCATTTCCTATACAGGTATGGCGAACCGGGAAGTTGACATTCCAGCTTCCGGGGTGGTCTCGGTGGGACTGGCAGACCTGGCCGGCACGATGAACGAGGTGATCGTCGTCGGGTACGGAACGCAAAAGAAAAGTGTCGTTACCGGCGCCATCTCAAGCGTCAAAGCCGGGGACCTCGAGAATCAGCCGATCAACCGTGTCGAGCAATTTCTCCAGGGACGCGCGTCCGGACTTACCATCGCACAGGCGTCCGGCCAGCCGGGCTCGGGCTCCACGCTCCGTGTACGCGGCACGACGACCCTGGGCAACAGCGACCCGCTCTACGTCGTGGACGGGGTACCTGTTGACATTGGTGGCATCGACTACCTCAACCCGAATGATATCGAATCGATCGAGGTACTTAAGGACGCCGCTTCGGCCGCCATTTACGGTGCCCGCGCTGCGGCCGGGGTTCTTCTGATCACAACAAAGAAAGGCCGCTCAGGTACCATGCGCGTAAATTATAATGGTTACTACGGCACGCAGCGACCTGCGCGCAAGCTCCATCTCCTGAACGCCGAGCAATACGCAACGCTGCGCAACGAGGCGCTCGTGAATGACGGCAAGGCGCCCGCTTTCGCTAACCCGCACGCCCTCGGGGCCGGAACGGACTGGCAGGACCTGATCTTCAGCGACAACGCCAAGATTCAGGACCACCAGGTCAGTATCAGCGGTGGAACCGATCGCTCTACCTTTTATACATCGTTCGCCTTGTTCGACCAGGACGGCATCGTGGCCCCGGAAATCTCCAACTATAAGCGCTTCACGATCCGCCTCAACTCCACGCACAAAATTTCGAAGTGGATCACCTTTGGAAACAATCTCGGCTACTCTCATATCAAGGCGATGGGAATTGGAAACACGAACAGCGAGTACGGCGGCCTTCTCAGCTCGGCTGTCAACCTCGACCCGCTGACCCAGGTGGTGATCACGGACCCTGTAGCAGCCAACTCGGCACCCTACGCTCCCTCCGCCTTTAACGGTAACGGCGTCTATACCATCCGCGACGCGAACGGGAATCCTTACGGGATCTCTGAACTGGTCCGGCAGGAAATGTCAAACCCGCTCGCCTATATCCAGACCCACCGCGGCAACCATGGATGGTCGGATAATTTTGTCGGCAATGCCTTCGTGGAACTTGAACCGGTCAAAGGATTGAAACTGCGCACAAATATTGGCGCCAAGTACGCCTTTTGGGGAAGCGAAAGCTTTTCCGGACCCTATGTTTTCAATGCCGTCAATTTCAGCGACGACACAACCTTTTACCGCGAGAGCAACAGAGCTCTGAACTTTACATTTGAAAATACGGCGTCCTACGGCCGTCGTTTCGGACTGCACAACGTGTCTCTCCTGGTGGGAACAGGGGCCTACGTGGACAACTACCTCTCCCGCAACGGTGGCGTTACTT
>JAQBNP010000218.1 GCA_028288515.1 Flaviaestuariibacter sp.
TTGCCAGCAAGTGGACCATGCCCCTACCGAACTGGGCCCTCACCACCCAACAACTTAAAATCATATTCGGTGACCGTATGCCAATATCTTTATAAAACCCAACTGACACAGTTTAACTGACACTACCCCGCCAGCGCTGTAAGCGACCCATTCACTATTCAGTATTCACTATTCACTCTCTCTCCCCTCACAAATTCGTATCTTCCATCCCCAAACAAAAACATCATGAAAGCACGCTTCCTCCTCCTGGCCGCCTTTGCCGCCTTCGCCACAACGGCGAACGCACAGCAGGCCGCCTCCGCCTCAACTGAAACAGCCAAGCCCGCCCTTACTAAAGAAGAAAAAGCGAAGATCAAAGCCCAGCAAGAGCAGGACCTCGCCGAGGCGCTCAAGAAAGCCGGCCTCAGCGACACCCAGCAGCAGGCGGTCCGCGAAGCGCTCGACGCAGCCAACAAATTGAACAACGAGCTGAAAGCCAACACCGCCCTGACCGACGAGCAAAAGGCGGAAGAAAAAAAGAAGATCTCCGATAATAAGAACGCCAAGCTCAAGGAGATCATGGGCGAAGACGCCTACCGCCAATACAACGCCATCCGCAAGGAGCAAAAGGCGAAAGCGGCTTCCAATTAATGAGACGCCATTCGACGGCAATGCCCCGCACATGCGGGGCTTTTTTATGTCCGAAAAGCAGGGCGGCACGCCGCAGGAATTCCGCACAGGCAGCGTCTAACAGCTACGGCACATAGCCCTACCGGTATGACAAAAAAGAAAACAACCCTCCTCTGCGTCGTCGCGATCGTCATTGTCCTTTTCCAGTACTGCACGAAAAAGAAGGGAGAGGCAACCGTCGAAGAACCAGCGTCCGTCCTCAACCTTCCCGCCACGCCGTACGCTTATAATGTGAGCTTTCCGGCCCATGTCGCCACGGCTCTCGCCCAAACCGACAACACACCCGCAGGCAATGCCATCACTGACAATGGCGCCACCCTTGGCCGTGTGCTGTTCTACGACAAGAGCCTCTCGATCAACAATACGATCGCCTGTGCATCCTGCCACAAGCAGTCCAATAGCTTTACCGACCCAGCACCGAAAAGCAGCGGATTCGCGGGCGGGCTCACCGCCCGCCATTCCATGAGCACCATGAACGTGCGCTTTTATGCATCAGGAAAAATGTTCTGGGACGAACGCGCGGCGACCCTTGAAGACCAGGTGCTTCAGCCGATCCAGAACAGTGTCGAAATGGGCATGACGCTTCCGGCGCTCGTCACAAAGCTGGCCGACAAGCCGTATTACCCCGGCCTGTTCCAATCCGCATTTGGGAGTCCCACGATCACGAGCGACCGCATTTCGAAAGCGCTGGCGCAGTTCGTCCGCAGCATCGTCACTTACCAGGCAAAATATGACCGCGTGAAATCCGGCCAGGATGTCTTCACGCCCATCGAGGCGCAGGGAGAGCAACTATTCCTGACCGCCGCAGGCCCTGGCGGCAATACATGCGCCTCCTGCCATCGGCCACCGATGTTCATCACATCCAATCCAGCGGCGCCCTTTGCGCTTGCCGATCCGAGTGATCACGGGATCGATAACCAGAACCGCTTCAAGTCGGGCACCCTCCGCAATAGCGCGGTGGCCACGTCCCTGTTTCACAATGGAAGTGTGGCGAATGTCGGCGCGATGCTGGCCGGCGGCATTCCGCAACACAGCGTCCCCCCACCTGACCGGGCCGCGCTCCTGGCTTTCCTGCAAACCCTGACGGACAATACAGTTCTCACGGAAGCGCGGTTCTCCGATCCGTTCAAATAGGCGAGGTGCAGAAACAGAAGTTGTGGACTCAGGCAGGTGGATTGCGCAATTTCCTTCTCAAGGACAACGGGCCCGGCGCCAACAACTCGACAACCGGCGTCGTGCCGCTGTTCATCCAATAAATTGATACAGAAGGCGGCGCGTGATCGGCGGCCATCCGATTTGCCCCAAAGGGCGAACTGGCATTTGAATGGCGCTTTGTTTAGAAAGAATCTTTTTCCTAAACCAGTAAAGCACCTACGATGAAACAGTTCCTGCGCCTTTCAACCCTCCTCATTCTTCTTACGTTTGTCCTTACCCGATGCGCTCCCGGTCGCGAGCTCCAGGCCCAGGTGGTTTCCGCGGAGCTGGTCCGGATCGATACCGTTGAGCGATACAACGGTCCCCAATTGTACCTGACCTGGAAATGTTCCAACAACGTCACCTACGTAACACAGACGACGGCCAAAGCCAACTACCATGTCGGCAGCCAGATGACGATGATGGTCCAGAGGTAGCGCGGCGCGGATCCTATTTCAATGCGAAGACTACAGTTACCTCGTAGCGGATCTTCATCTTCCGGAAGTCAGGCTGGGCGGGGCTTCCCTCGTCGGAAGCGGCCTCCGACTTCATCATGGTGTTGGATGTACGCATAAAGATGGGAGAGAAAAACTCCGTCGGCTCGTTGATCGTGACCGCCACGCCGGCTTTCTCGCCGATGGCCTCGGCGAGGTATTGCGCCTTGTCCTTTGCCGCGATGACCGCGTTGATCCTGAGCTGGCGTCGAAATGCTTCCATATGGCTGTGCGACGTCCGTTCGATGGCAAAGTTTTGCGTCGCATTGTCATCGAGGCGGTCGACGAGGGCGTCCATCTGGGCGCTGCTGCCGATCTTCACCTGGTAGGTGATCGATGCAAGGAGCTCTTCCTTCTTATTCTTCTTGCGAAGCCATGGATTTCCGTTGGAGCCGTCGTACGCCGCGATGGTGATCGAGCTGTCCGCAATGCCCACAGCACGGGCACTTCGCAGGAAGGCATCCTTGATGGTGCTGAGCGTCACTTTCGACGCGCCTTTCCGTTCGTACTCACGCAGCGTTACGGTTGCCCAGATCTCGTCGGGCGTGACCTCCATTTCGGCGGAGCCGGTAACGGTGATCGTCTTGGGATAGGGATTGGCAGGGGCCTGGGCGAGGCCGGCAAGGGAGAGAAGAAGGGCGGCCAGGGCAATGGTGACTTGTTTCATGGGTGCAATTTTGAGTAAGATGGTGAATCTGCCGCGAATACACAAGTGGGGCAGGCCAGCCCAACCATCGTTAACAATTCCGAAACACCTACCTTTAGCCGCTCAAATTTTGCTTGTCGATGAGATTTTGGAAAAAGTTAGCTGAGTTCAAGCTGGTGCGGAAAGCGGTGTATGCGATCGTGGGCGTCGTATCCTACCCAGGCCTGATGATCGTCAACAAGCTGAAGATCCAGGGGACCGAACATATTGCCGACCTGCCAACGCGCAACGTCCTGTTCGTCTCCAACCACCAGACCTATTTTGCCGATGTCATTACATTTCTCCACATCTTCTGCGCGGTCAAATGGCGCAAGAAGAATCGCCTCGGCATTCCTTATTATTTATTGAACCCGTTCACACGCGTTTATTATGTTGCTGCCGAGGAAACAATGAAGGCCACCTGGATCAGCCGGATCTTCACGCTGGCCGGCGCGTTAACCGTGCGCCGCACCTGGAAGAAGGAGGGCAACGAGACGCGGCGCGGCCTCGACCCGTCCGATACGCGCAAGATCCAGCGCGCTCTTGGGCGTGCCTGGGTCATCACGTTCCCACAAGGGACAACCAAGCCATTCGCGCCCGGCCGCAAGGGCACTGCGTACATCATCAAGCTGATGAAGCCCGTCGTGATCCCGGTTGTGATCCAGGGCTTCTGGCGCGCATTCGATAAGAAAGGACTCCGGCTGAAAAAGAGGGGTGTGCCGCTTTCGGTGACCTTCAAGGCACCCCTCGTCATCGACTACGAAGCAGACGCGGATGTGATCCTGACCCAGGTAATGGACGCCATCGAGCAAAGCAAGGCACACATGATGAAGGGTCCGCACCACTGGAAAACCACACAGACCCCTGTATCATAGGTGCATTTGGTTGATGGCAGCAGCCATGTCTGCCGGCGATGAACAGCCGCGATCGGGTTGCCTTCGACAGATCCAAACAGCTTGAGGAGCCGGTCAACCGGCGGCTCCTCAAAGAAGAAGTATCCTCAACAGCCGCGGTTTCATTTTTGCAATGGTTGCGTTATGCAGTTTCTCTTCCGGAAAGGCTGGCTTGCCCTGGCGCTCCTATTGGCCTCGGCGCGTCCCTGCCAGGCCTACTCGGTGCTGACCCACGAAGCCATCATCGATGCCCTGTGGGAGCCGTCGATCAAGCCCTTGCTCCGGAAGAATTTCCCGGCAGCCACCGAGCAGGAGCTGATTGCCGCCCACGGCTTTGCCTACGGCGGTGCGCTGATGCCCGATATGGGCTATTTCCCGTTTGGCAGTCCTTTCTTCACCAATCTCCTTCACTATGTGCGCAGCGGTGACTTTGTCACGACGCTTCTCGCCGATGCGCGCTCTCTCAATGAATACGCGTTTGCTCTCGGCACGCTCAGTCATTACAACGCCGACCGGTACGGCCACTCGCTTGGCACAAACCGCGTTGTGCCACTTGTGTATCCCGAAACGAAAAAATTTGGGACCGTCGTGACGTACGAGGAAGACCCGCTGGCGCATAAGCGCGTCGAGTTCGGGTTTGATGTGTTGCAGACCGCGCGTGGAAATTATGCATCCGAAGCTTATCATGACTTCATCGGGTTTCATTTCGCTGATACACTTTTGCGGGCCGTTTTTCAGAAGGTCTATGGCCTTCCGCTTGACGACCTGTTCGGCAATTTCGAGCGCGCTGTGAACACGCTTCGGTGGTCGGTCAAATCCCTGTTCCCCGTGCTGACGCGCGCTGCCTGGCGTGCGAAGCGAGCCGATATCGAAAAGGCGCGGCCCGGGGCGACGGCGCGTAATTTTCGGTATAAGATGAGCCGCAAGGCCTACCAGCGCGCGTTTGGCACGGAGACGAACAAGCCCGGGATCTTCACGAGCATGCTGTCCGGCCTGATCCGCGTGCTGCCCAAAGTGGGTCCGTTGAAGGCGCTCAAGTTCAAGGGACCCGATGCAAAGGCTGAGAAGTTGTTCATTGAAAGCTTCGATACAGTGTCGGCGCATTATGCCGTTCAGCTGGCCAGTCTGCGGACCGGGTCGGTGGTCCTTGCCAATACCGATTACGATACAGGTAACAAAACGGAGCCGGGGGAGTATGCGCTTGCCGACCAGACGTTCCGCTGCCTGCTGCTCAACCTTCAGAAAGAAGGATTTACGGCGGTGCCAGGCAGCTTGAGTCAATCCCTACTGCAATTCTTCCAGGTGGAGCGCCCTATCCCGAAAACAGCAAAGAAGCGGGCCGAAGCCGCGCGTGTCGCTGCTGCTCTGGCCACGCTACGGGCGCGCTAAGAAATCAATCTTTCAGGAACAGGGCTTTCAGCTCGGCGGCATCGTCGGGTTTCATTTTCCCACCGAGGATCAGGCGGAGCTGGCGTCGGCGCAGAGCCCCTTCGAACAGGCGTGTTTCTTCATCGGTTTCGGGCTCAATGCCGGGAACAACGCGGGGCCGGCGGTTGGGGTCGAGTGCCACGAACGTGTAGTAGGCTTCGTTGCTTTTGTATTTGTACTGTTGCGTGAAGTCCTCGCCCCAGACCTTGAGGTGCACTTCCATCGAAGTGTTGAAGGCGCGGCTTACCTTGGCTTCGATGTGAACGGTGTTGCCCAGCTTGATCGGATTTTCGAAGGAGATATTGTCGACCGATGCTGTCACCACGGGCGCGTTGCAGTGCCGCTGGGCAGCAATGGCCGCGGCGATATCCATCCAGTACATGAGGCGGCCGCCCATGAGGTTGCCGAATACATTGGTGTCGTTGGGGAGCACCAGCTCTGTCATCATCGTATAGCTCTCGGAGGGTTTCCGTACCTGCATCATGTGAAGTTTGCGCAAAAGTAAAGAAGGATGAGCCGGGAGGAGAGGGGAACAAAGAGGCATTTTAGATTTCTGGTTGTTTTTGAACCACGAAGCCGCCAGGAGCTGGGGGCATGAAGAATCCCTTTGCGGCTTGCTTTGCTTCTTGCGGTCTTTGCGTGAAAGGCTGCTTATCTTTTTTGATTCTCCTTTGTGCCGTGCGCGCACTTGGTGGCTTCGTGGTTCAATCCGGTTCGCATTCGCACATCTCCTTCCGTACATTTGCCCGGCATGAATGAATCGATTTCATTTGACGACACAGCGATTGCTTTTGCACACAAAACGGACCGCGAGCTGAAACAGGCCCACTTCCTTTTCGGAATGATGGGACGGCCCTGGCTCGTGAAGATCGGCACCCGCCTCGCCCCCTGGAGCATCCGCGTTGGACTTCCCGTGAAGGGCCTGATCCGCCGCACCATCTTCAGGCAGTTTGTCGGCGGGGAGACACTCGAGCAAACCGCCATCGTCGCAAAACAGCTTGCCGCCTCGAATGTCCGCGTGATCCTCGACTACGGCGTTGAAGGCAAGGAAGGCGAGGCCTCCTTCGACCACGCATGCGACGAGTTCATCCGCGTGATCCGCTACGCTGCCACACAGCCGAATATTCCGTACATGAGCATCAAGGTCACCGGCTTCGCGCGGTTCGGTCTCCTCGAGCAGATCGACGGCCTGATGCAGACTGCCGGCGGCACCCTCATCGACCGCTACAACAAGGCCCTGCAGCAGCTCCCGCCCGCGGAGATCGGCGAATGGAACCGCGTCTACAAGCGGATGCTGCGCATCGGGGAAGCCGCTTCCGCATCGCGCGTCGGCGTTCTTGTGGACGCCGAGGAAACGTGGATCCAGGATCCTGTGGATGCATTGACAATGGCCATGATGGCTTCGTTCAACAAGGACCGCGTTGTGCTTTACAATACGATCCAGCTGTATCGGCACGATCGACTTGCCTTCCTCAAGCAGTCATATGAAGCTGCCATGGCCGGCGCCTTCCTTCTCGGCGCCAAGCTTGTGCGCGGAGCGTATATGGAGAAGGAGAGAAAACGGGCGGCGGAGAAAGGCTATCCATCGCCGATCCAGCCTGATAAGGCTTCGTCAGACCGTGACTACGACGAGGCGCTGCATTTCTGTATTGACAGGCTCGATGTCATCAGCCTGATCGTGGCCTCTCACAATGAAGCCAGCAATCTGCTGGCGGTGCAGCTGCTCCGCGCCCGGGACCTGCCGCTTGACCATCCGCATGTTCATTTCAGCCAGCTATACGGCATGAGCGATAACATCACGTTCAACCTCGCCGAGGCCGGCTGCAGCGTATCGAAGTACCTGCCGTTCGGACCAATCGGCGACGTCGTGCCCTACCTGATGCGGCGCGCCCAGGAGAATACGTCGGTCGGTGGCCAGACAAGCCGCGAGCTTGGCCTGATCCGGAAGGAAGTAAGACGGCGCGCAACAAAAAAATAAATTCCGAACCGGAGGCGCAACATGTGGCCGCGGTTCCTTAGTTTTACGCCCCGGTTTTGCCGGAAAAGGGCTGTTAGCTCAGTTGGTTTAGAGCATCACGTCGACAACGTGAGGGTCACCCGTTCGAGCCGGGTACAGCCCACAAAAAAAAGACCCATACCGCACGGTGTGGGTCTTTCTTTTTTCACGAAGACGTTTCTCCCGGCAGGGAGATGATTCTGAGTCGTGATAACCGAACCGTATCCTACGACTGGCTGAAAGCGTGCAAGTGGGCGGATGCGGACTGATGCTCGGCTGAACCCGATTTGACCGTACTTTGCCCCATGCAACAATACCTCCAGCTGCTGCAGCATATCCTGGACACCGGCGTGCAAAAAAGCGATCGCACCGGCACCGGCACCGTCAGCACGTTCGGGTACCAGATGCGGTTCGACCTGCAGGCCGGCTTTCCCTTGGTGACAACAAAAAAGCTGCATGTCAAAAGCATTATCCACGAGCTGCTCTGGTTTCTCAAAGGCGAAACAAATACGGCCTACCTCACCGAAAACGGCGTCTCCATCTGGAATGAATGGGCCGATGAGAACGGCGACCTCGGACCCGTTTATGGAAAGCAATGGAGAAGTTGGGAAGGTGCCGACGGCCAAACCATCGACCAGGTAGCCGACGTGGTGCGGCA
>JAQBNP010000260.1 GCA_028288515.1 Flaviaestuariibacter sp.
TTTTTATTTTGCCGTCCCATCATGAAAAAAGCCACCCATCTTCTCCTCCTGATCGCAGTGCTGGCCCTGGCCTCCTGCCGCGACAAGCAGCCCGCCGAAAAAGCCCCTACGGTTCCGAAAGATCATACGCAGGAAGTCGCTGCCAACGTCGCGCGCCTCATCAGCAGCGCACAGGACGGCGACCTGGTTGTCCGACTCAACGACGACATCCTGAGCTCGCAGCTCCGGTTCTTCAATGATTCCGATAAAACGTTTTCGCACTCCGGCATCGTGATCAGCCGCGGCGGAAGAAAGCTTGTTTGCAGCATCCTGCCAGGCCCGCCTGGAACGAACCCGATGGTCTACTCGCCGATCGACTCCTTCGTGGACCCCAACACTAACGTCGTCTGCGCCCTGTTTCGCTATGATCTGCAACCGTCGGAGCGGGCGGCCTTCGTCGCTAATATCGAGGAGCTGTCCAATCAGCGCATATTCTTCGACAGCACGGTGAACATCCGAACCGACGATTCCCTGTACTGCTCCGAGATGATCTACAAGACGCTGAACCGCGCAACAAAGAACCGCCTGCCGTTCAAGCTGGAGCCCATCCCGGTAAAGATGCAGCCCACCGTTTATAAGTTTTACCGTGGGCGCTTCAGCCGCGACTCGATTGCCGCGCGCCGGATGATCTATATCGATAACCTGTACCGCATCCCGCAATGCCGCGAGCTGATGCGCTTCCGTCTCAAATATTTCCCAGAAGATGAGTGATGATTCCGTGATCATGTACACCGATGGATCGAGCAGGGGCAACCCGGGTCCGGGAGGCTATGGAGTGGTGATGATGCACGGACGGCTGCGAAAGGAACTCTCCCGCGGCTACCGCCTGACCACCAATAACAGGATGGAGCTGATGGCCGTCATCGCCGGGCTTGAGACCATGAAGCGGACTGATCTTCCCATAACTGTTTACTCCGACAGCCAGTACGTTGTCAAAGCAGTGACGCAAGGCTGGCTGAAAAAATGGCTGGCCACCAATTTTGCGGGCGGCAAGAAGAACAAAGACCTCTGGAAGCGGTTTGCGGCGCTTGCAGCCAACTACCGTCTCAATTTCGTCTGGGTCAAAGGTCATGCGACCAACCCGCACAATAACCGATGCGATGAGCTCGCTACAGAGGCGGCCGACGGCACTCACCTGATCCGGGACGACGGGTACGAGGACGATCCCGACAGGAACTAAAAAAGCCCCGTGTCCGGGGCTTCTCTCTTACTTATTTACAAGCAGTACTTTATCCAAGAACAGGCTGCTTCTCGCTGCGCGAAGAAAGCAGGTAGGTTCCGAAGAACACGCCCGAGAAAAGAAGTGTGGACAACAGGCTCCAACCGTAGAAGGGCAACCCATCTGCATAGCAGGCCAGCAGGGACGTACGTCCGTAGCCGCCGCCACCGATCCAGACCTGGAAATTACTCAGGAGGAAATACGCCGTCGGCGCCGCAATCGAAACGGCTGCAATGGGCAGCGCGCGGAAAGAGCGGGCAAAGAATCCGAAGACCGTCAGCGCGATGAAAAGAAGATAGTTCGTTATCTGGCCTTCGTAAAAACCGGGGATCTTCGACAGGCCGTTGCTATACAGGACCTGGTAGAACGCATCGGACAGGAACATGGACAGCAGTGGAACGAGGAACGAATACTTCTTGTTTTTGATTACGGCTCCACCGAAGATCGCCAGTGCGATCTGTGGCATGAAGCCGAACGGACGACCATCCCACACGCGGTAGAGAGAGCAAGCCAGGATGAGCAGGCAGAAGGTCAAAAACAGTGATTTATTCCATTTCATCAGAGAAAAAATTTGGCCTCAAAAATAGGGCAAGAAACCCGAAAAGGATGCTAGTTTTTGCGCACCGGTACCGATGCGGAGAAAACCACCGCGTCTGCATCTGCGGCGATCGACAGCGGATCACCGGCTGCGCAGAAAGCTGCCTGGCCGCGCTCAAGCCGCATCGACCCTTCCGTCGTATGAATATTGACGCTGCCGGCCATGACGAGCAGCACGGTCGCTTCCTCCCCACTCTGCTCGCGCACCGTTCCCTCTGAAAGTGCCAGGCGACTTAACTCGAATTCAGCTGCGGGCGATTTGTAGGTAACCAGGTCGTCAGCCGTTGCCGGGATGATGGCCGGCTTCGTCGCCTCGAATTTTACGAGCTTCATGAGCTCCGCAACATCGACATGCTTGTCGGTGAGGCCGGCTCGAAGAACATTATCCGAATTCGCCATGATCTCTATATTCTGCCCTTCGAGGTAGGCATGAGGCAAGCCTGCGTCCTGGAACAGTCCCTCCCCTTTCCGGACGTGCAGCAGGTTGAAGAAATAGATCGAGAAGATCCCTCTGTCCGGCGCTTTGGCGTTAAACGTGCGAAACGCGCGCGCCGCCCAAAAATCGGGAGATGACCGTTGCAGGGTGCCCGCATCGTATGCAGGCAGGACGCGCCTCTGAAGGCCTGCCAGCAACACCTCAATATCCGTGCTTCCGGAAACCATGACAGACTCGTAAAGCCCCTTGTATCCTCCCGTTTCGAAGGCCGGCAGCAGCGGCCGCAGTTCGGTGACCGTCTCGAGGGTTTCGCGGAGCTCCGCTTCGGGCTTGAATCCGTGCAGGAGCCAGAAGTCACCGAGTGCTACCATCAGCTCGGGCTTGTGATTGGCATCCTTGTAGTTCCGGTGCGGCGCGTCGACGGGGATCCCCTGCGCATTCTCCCGCTCGAAACCTTCACGGCCCTGCACGAGGTCCGGATGCACCTGGATCGAGAGCATCTGCCGCACGTCAAGCACCTTGAGAAGAAATGGCAGGCTTGCAAATTTTTCCGCGGTCAGGGCGCCAAGCGTGCCCCGTGGATTAGCCTGGATATAATCGTGGAGCGTCGTTTCTTTCCCGGCATATCCGATGGTAGCCGACAGCGCCGGGTGGGCGCCCAGCCAGTATTCTGCGAAGGGGCGCTCCTCCGGATTCGGGATATTCAACAGGCTCGGTATGAAGTGAAAGCCACCCCAGCCATAGAATTGAACCTTTCCATTCAGTAGAAACAAACGTTGCACGGTAACTGTCGACAATTAATTTGGGCTAAAGATAGAGCATGGCACAACACAATACCGCCGGCAAGGAAGGGGAAGCCCTCGCAGCAGCTTATTTCACAACCCGCGGCTATGAAGTACTGCACCGCAACTGGCGAAGCGGTCCGCACGAGATCGATATCATCGCCACGCGCGGCACGATGTTGCACTTCATCGAAGTGAAGTACCGCAGTTCTACGGCTTTCGGTCCGCCGGAAGGAAAAGTCACGGCAAAGAAATTCGGCTTTCTCACCCGTGCCGCCGATGCCTACCTCTTCAGGCACCGCGGCTACAAGCATGTGCAGTTCGATATCCTTTCCATCACGGCAATGCCCGGATTACCACCCGACTATTTCCTGATCGAGGACGTTTACCTGTAGAAACACATGTGATCAATTGACGTGAATTGAGCTACCTTTAAAAGAGCCAAGCCAACTGTATGAGTCAAAAGCGGAAAATCCTGTTGTTCGATGATGAGATGGATTCGCTTTCAAAGATCTATATCAGCCTCTTGCTGAAAGACTTTGTCGTTGAAGCAACAACAGACCCGGAGGAGCTCGCACACCGCTCGCGTCGCTTCCGCCCCGACCTTGCCATCGTCAACAATGAAGTGCCCGGCTTCGATGGACATGAGGTCTGCACGCTTCTGAAACGCGAAATGAATAAGCCCATCATCCTCCTTGCCGGCGCTCATGACCCCATCACGATCAACATCGATCACTGCAGCGCCGACGCGATCCTTACGAAGCCCGTGCACCTGCCCGGCCTGATCGATACAATCAAGCAGCTCCTTGCAACCACACCGTGATCACTTGAATGCCGGGTGGAATTCCTGCAGCGTGCGGCGCAGGAACTCCCGGTCCAGATGCGTGTAGATCTCCGTCGTGGTGATGCTTTCATGGCCCAGCATTTCCTGCACAGCGCGCAAGTCGGCCCCTCCCTCAACAAGGTGTGTGGCGAATGAATGCCGGAACGTATGCGGCGAGACGGTCTTCCGGATCCCGGCCTTCTGCACGAGGCCCTTCACGATCAAAAAGATCATGATGCGGCTGAGGCGCCGGCCACGCCGGGTCAGGAAAAGAATGTCTTCCTCCCCGGCCTGGGGAGCCGTGTGACTACGGACAAAGTCGCGGTACCGCTGGATCTGCCGCGCCGCGCTGCTCCCGATCGGCACCAGGCGCTCCTTATTTCCCTTGCCGATCACGCGCACGAACTCCACGTCGAGATACAGGGCCGAAAGCCGCAGGTTCACAACCTCGCTCACGCGCAGGCCGCAGCTATACATCGTTTCAAGGATCGCCTTATTCCTCTCCCCTTCGGGGCTGCTCATATCGATCTGCGCGAGGATGGATTCGATCTCTTCAAATGTCAAAACATCGGGAAGCTGTCGCATCAGCTTCGGCGCTTCAAGCAGTGTGGTGGGGTCCTTTTTCGTGACGTCCTCGATGAGACAGTACTTGTAGAAAGCACGGATGCCGGAGACGATCCGGGCCTGCGAGCGCTGGGTCATGCCGAGCTCCATGATCCACTTGAGAAATTCCTGGAGGTCCTTGAGAACAAGGTCTGCGGGGGCTTTGGACGTGGCAGTCGACTCGAGGAAAGCGGTGAGCTTGTCGAGGTCCGACAGGTAGGCATCAACGGAATGCGATGCCAGCGAACGTTCCAGCTGCAAGTAGGCTTTGAATCCCTTCTTGTACGAGTCCCACATGATCCAAATGTCAGCGTTCCCGGGCCGATTTCCAAATTGCGCCTTGAAGCCTGTCAGTGTGAGGAGCCTGGCCCATCGAGGGCGCGCACCTGTGCCCGGTAGGCTGCCGGCATCAGGGCTGTCTTGACGAGCCCATCGAGATGCAGGAGGCGACTGAATTTGTACAGGGGAACGACGGGCGTTAAAAGCGATGGGCGGTTGAGGTCCAGCAGGTCTTTTACCCGCTGCGGCACGACGAGCTTTTGTCCTTCTTTCAGCACGGCAAACCGAAAGGCGCCGAGGTGCTTGCGGTATTGCCTGAACAGGTCGTCCGTATATGTGCTGCGCACGAGGTCGGCCTGCAGGTGGGCCTCCCGAACCGGGAGCCAGTCGACGTACGTGTCCGGAAGTTCAGTAAGTCCCATGCGCCGGCCGATGCGGAGGAACACATCGTAGAGCTCGCCGCGGTCGGACGGGGTCAGCTTGTGCTCCAGCAGCTCGAAGGCCGAGATGGAATAATGGATCAGGAGGAACAGGACATCGCGGTAGGCCCAGTCCGGGATCTGTGCGCCGCGGGCGCTTTCGACACCTTTGTGGATGGCGGTGATGGCGTCGATGGCCTTCAGGGCTTCTGCTTCCGGAGCGAAGACGATGCGGCGCGCATAGCTAACGGTGGAGAACAACCGCCCGAGTGGATCGGCAGGCAGGCGGCCGGTAAAATAGAGCCAGTCGACGGCCTTGTTGAGGGCGAACTCGGCCGAAGCGCCGGCAAAGATGAACAGGATGGTATCGCTCTTCCCCCAGATCGAGCGGACGATGGATCCTTCGGGCACGAATAGACGCATGCGTAAAAATAAGGCAGTCCAGCCGGTCTCTTTCAGATCGCTCCTGGCGCTCCTCATCCATTGATTCGCGCCGCCCCTTGGCAAGAAAATTGACTTTTATCCTTGTTTATTCATAAAAAAATTAAGTTATGGCAACAAATTACAACCCCGCGTACAAAGAGGGGAAAGTGGCAGCAGCCATTGAAAAGCAAACGGCGAAGATCCCTTCTGATGTGTACCTGTGGACGGCCGTCGCCTGTATGGCGGTGTCGGCGACGCTGCAGATCATGGGCAAACGCAAAACGAGCCTGTTCATTGGCCAGTGGCCAGCGCCTTTCCTGATCATGGGCCTGTACAACAAGCTGGTGAAGCTGGAAGGAACGGACGGAAATAACCAGAACCCGTAAATGGAAAAGAGGCATTGAAAAATGCCTCTTTTTTTAGCTTCTTTGTTGTCCGTCAATCGTGGTGCCGCCTCAGGTTGGACGAAGGGTCCGAGCCGCCGTGGTAGCGCTGATCTAAAAGCCGCGACAGCTCCTTGATCCGCTCCTTTTGCTTGTCCAGCTCATCGCCCGCGACGCCCTGCTTGAGACCCGCCAGGTAGCGATTCGTTTCCTGGATGTATAGCTTCTGCAATTGATGCATTTCCCGACTTTCCATAACCCACTGTTTTCATGCTTCACAAAGTCTCTACAATAGTGGGTAAGACAAACGGTGTACCCGTTTTTCAGGCTTTGGTTTCGCCGCACATTTGTAGCATAATTTGTACGATGTGCAGCAGATCGCGGTATAATGTCGGCTTCCGGAAGAAGGTGCAGCCATTTGCCTGGCAGAGCTTAATGTCCTCTTCCCGGGATGAGGTCGTAAACACCATAGTTGGGATATCCCGGAATTCGTCTTCCTTCTTCAGCCAGAGAAGCGTTTCTTTCCCATCCATGATCGGCATGTTGAGGTCGAGCACGATCACGCAGGGCTTCTGCGTCGCGTTCTCGAGAAACGAGATCACCTCGGTGCCGTTCTTTGCATGCGCCAACTCGTATTTGTCGGTCACCTGGGCAAGGGCATCCTGCATGGCCTCGAAATCGTCAAGATCGTCTTCTGCATAAAGCAGGATGGGTTTTATTTCTGTCTCCATGAATGTATCTGTATCGGCTGATGTCCGGCCTTCCAAAAGGCAATTTAGGGCATCAAAAAGATTATGCCATGGAAAAGTTCAAACGCGGCGCACGGATGAGGTCACAGGCGCGCCTTATCACTGTAAGATCCGGTTACTTGTCAGGCGATTCAATGTTGAACAGGTTGCCCTCCTCCTTCTTGCGGAACCCGAAATTATAACGCAGGTTCAGGCCAAACCGACGCGTATCGCCCTTCCTGAAACCGCTTGCCGCCACCGACCCCTGCTTGAGGGTAAACGTGTTGTTGTTGGTGAAAAAGAGGTCGTTTCCACTGAGTGTTACCACGAGCTTCTTCTTCAGAAACTGCTGGGTAAGATTCAGGTTGAGAGACCCGAAATTGCCGAGCTCGTAGAACTGCGCCTGGCCGTTGACCCGGATGAAGCCATTGAGGCTGACCTGCAGCAGCGGGTTGATCTTGAAGGTCTGGTACGTAAAGAACGACCAGCTTCCGCGCTTGAAGGAGAGCGGCTTGCCTTCATAGAGACCCTGGTAAAAATTACGGTTGTACTGCGCGCCGGCCACGAAGAAATAGCGTCCGCCCGGAGGAAGCGCACCCAGCGCGCGGAAATAAAGTTCCTTGTTCTTTCCAAGGTTGTCGTAGGTCCGGAACGCCACTTGCCTGTTCGCGCTGTCCGGCTGGTAAACAACCTGTGTGAAGATGTCTTTCGTATCGTTCACGCCGATGGCCAGGATGGGCCGCTCCTCGAAAGAAATGTTCGCTTCGTAGTTCTGTGTGAACTGCGGGCGCAGCGTCGGGTTGCCGGATTCGAAAAGATACTGGTCAACGCGACGCGGGTACGGATTGAGATACTCGTAGGCCGGCCGGTTGATCGTTCGGCGGTAGACAAGGTATGCCCGCAGGTCGTAACCGGCGATCTTCATCAGGTTCCGGCTCAGGTAAACATAAGGAAAGAGGTCCGTCCGGTGCAGGCTGAACGATGTATCCTTCGGCTGCAGCTGGTGACCATCCATATTGGTGTTCTCGAGGCGTGTGCCGAGTTTCAGGATCAGGCTTCCGATCCCCTTCGAGGCCTGCAGGTATCCGGCGTGGATCTTCTCCATGTAGCGATAGGCGCTGGTGGAGGCGTAACGGGTCGTATTGTCGTACCGGACCGATGTCGTTTTCACGCCGCCTTCCATGGTCAGCTTCCATGGCAGCTTCTTCAGCAGGTTTGTTTGTGCGGAGAAGAATTGAAGCTTGTTATCGATCTCGCCGGTGAAGGTGCTTTGCGGCTTGACCGGAACGAAATAGGTATTGAGAAAGTTCTGCTCGGTATTGTTGGGCGAATAGGTAAAGGATAGATCCGTGGACCATTCGGAACCGAGGCTGTCGAACCGATACTTTGCCGACACGCCCTGCGACAGGTTGTAGTTAGTGCCATGGTTTCGAACATCGGCCGTATTGTCGCCGGCAATCGTCCCGGTGCTGACCCGGCTGATCAGTGACCGGTTCGTACTGTTGTTGCGCGAGTCGTTGTGATTGAAGCGCCCGTCATAGCTCACATCCCACTTCTTCGTCAGCTGGTAGCTTGCGCCGAAGCCGATGAAATAGCTGCTGGCGGGATAGCGCGTGTATGCATCCTGGCTGAGCACTGAATCCGGCGCGAACTGCCTGTCGGTGCGCAGCCGCTCGTAGGTGTTACGCCGCGAAGCCTGCAGGTTGAGATAGGTCGTCAGCTTGCCGGTGTTGTTATTGAGATTCAGACCCACGAACTGGTTCCCGTATGTGCCCTGGCTGATGCCTGCGTTGACACTGCCGGTCAGCCCGATCTTCACTCCTTTTTTCAGGATGACATTCACGATACCACCGCCGCCGGACGCGTCGTAGCGTGCTGATGGCGTGCGCATGATCTCGATGGAAGCAATGGAGTTCGGGGGCAGGCTTTTGAGCATCGTAGCGATATCGGCCGTGCTCATTTTCTGTTCGCGCCCGTTGATGTAGATCGTTGCCGGCGTTGTACTGTTGAGGTAAATATTGCCGTCCTGGTCAACGAAAAGACCGGGCGTCTTTTCCATGATCTCGTAGGCATTGGTTGACGAGGCAGCAAGGTTCTCCGGGTCAACGATCGTCTTGTCGTCTTCCTGCCGGATCACAGGCCTTGTCGATGTCACCACCACGGCATTCAAGGTCTTGCCGGAGCCTTCCATCACGAACAGGAAGGTTGGCGAAGCACCCGTAATTGAAATGCCTTTCTCAAGCGGCGCATAGTTGACCGATGTAACGGTTACGATGTATTGCGAGCCGGTCTGTAAGGAGAAGGAAACATG
>JAQBNP010000258.1 GCA_028288515.1 Flaviaestuariibacter sp.
CACGAAGCCGCGAAGCGCGCTAAGGAGCACAAAGAGTGAATAGTGAATAGTGAATGGTGAATGGGTCCCTTAGGGTGCTGTACGTCATTGCGAGGAACGAAGCAATCACCTGCACTTACGGACTGTCATCCCGAGCGCCCCGCGAGGGAGCCCCTGCGTTACGCACGCTGTCATGCTGACGCATGTCAGCACCTTTCCCTCTAAAAACATCCGGCGGTCATGACTCTCCGCGCCGATCAGCACCTCCAGACTGTCATCCCGCAGGGCCCGGAAACCTGCTCTTTGAACCACCAAGCCACAAAGAGCGCCAAGAAGCACAAAGAGACTCCCTTTGCGCCTCCTTTGCCCCTCCGCGCCCTCTGCGTTTCCGGCTGTTTCCATGGTGGTTGGTCCATGCCTGCTTCATGGATACTTCATGGTGGGTTCATGGATACTTCATGGTTGGTTCATGGATACTTCATCAGAAGCCATGAAAACCTACATTATTTAAGTAGAATGGTGCCTTCGTAAGGGAAAGGTGCTGACATGCGTCAGCATGACAGTCTTCTAACGCGAAACTCGTTTATTCCCTCCTTTGTGCTCCTTCTCTTCTTTCCGCCTTCGTGGCCCAAGCACTCCCCAAGCGCACGTCTCGGGTCCCTGCGGGATGACCGTCTTCCAGGTGCAGGAGATGGCTTCGTTCGTCGCCATGAAGTACGGCACTATAATCGACCCATTCACCATTCACTATTCACTATCGACTACTCCCGCACCCACTCCACTTCTCCCACCTGGAACAGCTCCTCCGTCCCGTGCCACGCGATCAGGCGCCCGTCCTCGGTGACGCCACGGATCTCCGCCTCGAAAACACGGCTGCCCTTCCGCAGGCGAACAGCCTCTCCCCGCTTATACAGGAGAGCGTCATAAGCCGCAGCAACGGACGCAGGATCATCGGCAAGCTGGTCCAGGCTGTCCCGAAGGCAGGCAGACAACTCGTCCAGGAGAGCGCGGAGATCCCAGGCCCGGCCCGTGATCTGCCGCAGCGAGACCGCTTCGTTCGCGATGCCCCCAAACGCCACCTGGTTGATATTGATCCCAAGCCCGGCCACCGCCCAGCGCCAGTCGGCACCTCCAATCACGTTCTCGATCAGGATGCCCCCTGCCTTTCTGTCCTGCCAGAAAAGATCGTTCGGCCATTTAACTTTTGTTTGATCGCCGGCATGCCGGCTGAAAAAGCGGTGCGCGCCCACGGCCACGGCGCGGCTGATCGCGAAGGCCGCACTCAATGGAAGCCCGTACGGCTCGATGAGATAGCTCGCCGTGATGTTTTCGCCGGGGGCGGCCTCCCAGCTCTTGTGGCGCTGCCCTTTTCCCTTGGTTTGAGCATGGGTCCAGACCACCGTTCCCGCCTGTGCCAGACCCGCATGAACCAGGGCGGTGGCATAGTTGTTGGTGCTCTCTACCTGTTGCAGTTCGATGACGCTGGTACCAATTACGTTTCGGGGCCGTGGCAAAATTTGAGTAATTTTGACAAAGCTATCGACGAAGCGTCCGTACCTTTCGAACGACACCCATTTTTTAATATTAAATCGTATTTGTTTTTGGAACAATTAGATGTCCTGTCGAGCCGGAAGAGGGGAAGCAGCCGATTAACGCGGAATTCAAAAATTTTCAAGACCATAATAAAGGCCATCCAGGAGAAAAAGGGTGAGAACATCGTATCGCTCGATCTGCGAAAGATCGGCGAGGCTGTCTCCGAATTCTTTATCATCTGCGAAGCCACAAACGCACCCCAGATCAGGGCAATCGCCGATTCGATCGAGGATGCCGTGAACAAAGAGTGCGGTGAGAACCCCTATCACCACGAAGGCAGAAGCACCCTGCAATGGGTCCTGCTCGACTACGTGAATGTCGTTGTCCATATCCTCCTGCCGGACAACCGCAAGTTTTACAAGCTGGAAGAAATGTGGAGCGATGCATCGCTCATGGAACACAACGACTAGGCGCCGGGATCCTGCGCCTTTTTTCGACCGGTTCCACCAAAAACCTTTTATTTAGGCCTCTCAATTCAACCATAAAGATGTCACAAGAGCCATACAAACAGGACAACAAGCCTAAACTTCCCAAATTCAACAACCGGCCCGTCGAAGGCGGGGACAACACCCCCCGGAAAGGCCCCCGGTTCAGCATCTACTGGGTCTATTTCATCATCTTCGCGGTGCTGATCGGCTTCTCCGTCCTCAATCCCTTCAGCGCCTCCAACCGGCAGATCGAACAGAACCAGTTCGAGCAGATGCTGCGCCAGGGCGATGTCGCGAAATACACCATCATCGCCAACCGCAACCTCGTGCGCGTCAAGCTGAAGCCCGAGGCGCTTCCCAAATACGAAGGCACGCTTGGTAAGAACCTCGCCACCACGGACGACGCGCACGCCACCTTCAAGATCCCCTCTGTCGATTCGTTCAAGGACGATATGCGCGAATTCTACCGCAACAATCCCGGCATCGCCAATGTCGGCGCCAGCGATACGGAAACAAACTGGATCAGCCAGGTTCTTCCTTCCCTCCTTCCCATCCTCATCTTCATCGGCATCTGGATCCTCCTGATGCGCAAGATGGGCGGCGGCGCAGGCTCGGGCGGCGGCCCCGGCGGCATCTTCAACATCGGCAAGTCCAAGGCGACCCTGTTCGATAAAGGCACCCGCGTCAACATCACCTTCGCCGATGTCGCCGGCCTCGATGAAGCCAAGGTGGAAGTGATGGAGATCGTCGACTTCCTCCGCAACCCGAAAAAATACACCTCACTCGGTGGCAAGATCCCCAAGGGCGCCCTGCTCGTCGGCCCCCCGGGAACCGGGAAGACCCTCCTCGCCAAGGCCATGGCCGGCGAGGCCCAGGTGCCCTTCTTTTCCCTGAGCGGATCTGATTTCGTTGAGATGTTCGTGGGCGTCGGCGCCAGCCGTGTGCGCGACCTCTTCAAGCAGGCGCGCGAAAAAGCGCCCTGCGTGATCTTCATCGATGAGATCGACGCCATCGGACGTGCCCGCGGAAAGAACATGATGATGAGCAACGACGAGCGTGAAAGCACGCTCAACCAGCTCCTCGTAGAAATGGACGGCTTCGGAACCGACAGCGGCATCATCGTGCTGGCGGCCACCAACCGCCCCGACGTGCTGGACACGGCGCTTCTCCGCCCCGGCCGCTTCGACCGCCAGATCACCATCGACAAGCCCGATCTCGTGGGCCGCGAAGCGATCTTCAAGGTGCATCTCCTGCCGATCAAGGTGTCGGAAAAAGTGGACATCCATAAGCTCGCTGAGCAGACACCGGGTTTCGCCGGCGCCGATATCGCCAACGTCTGCAACGAAGCAGCCCTCATTGCGGCCCGCAAGAATAAATCGGCTGTGGACATGAGCGACTTCCAGGATGCCGTCGACCGCGTCATCGGCGGCCTTGAGAAAAAGAACAAGATCATCTCGCCCGAAGAAAAAAAGATCATCGCCTACCACGAGGCCGGCCACGCAATTTGCGGCTGGTACCTGGAGCATGCCTACCCGCTGCTCAAGGTTACGATCGTGCCACGCGGTACGGCCGCACTCGGCTATGCCCAGTATACGCCCAAAGAGCAATACCTCTATAATACAGACCAGCTCAGCGACCAGATCTGCATGACCCTCGGCGGCCGCGCAGCCGAAGACATCTTCTTTGGAAAGATCTCGACCGGCGCGCAGAACGACCTGCAGCAGATCACACGCATCGCCCATGCGATGGTAACGGTATATGGCATGAGCGCCAAGGTTGGCAATATCAGCTATTACGACCCGAACCAGGACCAGACCTTTACAAAACCCTACTCGGAAGAAACCTCGAAGATCATCGACCAGGAAGTCCGCGCTCTGATCGACGATGCATACGTCCGCACGAAAGAGCTCCTCAACCTGCGCAAAAGCGATGTTGAAAAGCTTGCCGAAGCCCTGCTGCAGAAGGAAGTCCTGTTCCAGAGCGACGTGGAAGCCCTGATCGGACCCCGTCCCTACGGCGAGAAGAAACCCCTCACCGACGGCGATATCGTCACACCGGACGGCGGCATCTCCGAGGGCGTTCCTCCCTATGACCCGAATGTGTTGAACCAACCCTCCGCAGGACAATGAGCAGCACGACTTCGAAGAACTCGATTTTAAAAAAGATACGGGCGGCGTTGTCAACGGCAACGCCGCCTCCTTTTCCGCAAAGCGAAGGGGCGGACAGCGTCTACCAGCCGCTGACACAGGACATCGTCGTTGAGTTTGCCGAGCAGTTCACGGCACTCGGCGGTCGCTTCGCGTTTTGCACGGGCGAAGAGGAGCTCCGTCAACAACTCGCGCAACTGGCCCAGGTACAGGAATGGACCCGCATTTTCACCGACGATCCGCAATGGACGGCACTCGTCGGGCAGGGATTGGGAACAGATGACATCGTCACCTGCGATGCGTCCATCACGGGCTGCGAGGCCCTCGTGGCCCGGACGGGCACCATCGTTCTCAGCGCACGCAATAGCGGCCGCATCACCAGCGTCTATGCGCCGATCCACGTATGCGTTGCCTATACATCACAGCTTGTGTACGACATCAAAGACGCGCTCGGCCTGCTCACCAAAAAATACAAGGGCAACCTGCCCTCGCTGATCTCCTTTGCAACCGGCCCGAGCCGTACGGCAGACATCGAAAAAACACTCGTCGTGGGCGTCCATGGCCCCAAGGAAGTTTACCTGTTTTTAGTTGACGATCTGGGCGAAGCATCTTAACCTTGTGTCATGCAAATCCCGCCGGGTAAAAAGATCTTCTTCCTGTCTGATTTCCACCTGGGCGCGCCGAACGCGGCAGCCAGCCTGGAGCGGGAAAAGAAGATCGCTCAATTCCTGGAGGGCATTCGCCACGAAGCGTTTGCCGTCTTCATCGTCGGCGATGTTTTTGACTTCTGGTACGAATACAAGCGCGTAGTTCCGAAAGGCTATGTACGCCTGCTGGGCAAGCTCGCCGAGCTGAGCGACGCCGGCATTCACCTGCACTTCTTTGTCGGCAACCACGACATGTGGATGAAGGATTATCTGGCAGCCGAGCTCGGCACGCCCGTGTATTATGAGCCGCGCGAATTTACCTTCAATGGCAAAGAATTTCACATCGGTCACGGCGATGGCCTCGGTCCCGGCGACCACGGCTACAAGGCCTTGAAGAAGCTGTTCCGCAACCCCGTCGCGCAATGGGCGTTCGGCATTGTGCCGACACGCGTGGGCATCGGCGTGGCGGACTATTTCAGCCGCAAGAGCCGCGCCGCCACCGGCACCTCCGAAGAGGTCTTTCTCGGCGCCGACAAGGAGTGGCTGATCATTTATTGCCGCGACGTGCTCCGCGAAAAAAAGATCGACTATTTCGTCTTCGGGCATAGACACTTGCCGATCGATTTTCGTCTTTCCGATGAAAGCCGGTATATCAACCTGGGCGATTGGATCACGTTCTTCACCTACGCGGTGTTCGATGGAACCGACATGGCCCTTCTTTCCTATACCGGCCAGGACCATAAAATCATTCGCCACGCATGAAACGCCTGCTCTCCATCACCATCGTTTTCCTCGCCGCTCTCGCGGCGCGGGCCCAGGGCGACACCGTGTTCCGCCTGCAGCGCACGGTGAAGGTGGCGGCCAGCGACTTCGCTGTGGATCCTTTCGATAACCTCTACATTGTCACGGGTGCCGACCAGCTGAAGAAGTTCGGTCCTGCCGGCGACTCCCTCGCCGTTTACAATGATGTGAAGCGCTACGGAAAGCTCTATTCGCTTGACGTATCCAACCCGCTGAAGCTGGTCCTGTTCTACCGCGATTTTGCCAGCATCGTTGTGCTTGACCGCCTGCTGACACCCCAGGGCGTGCTCGACCTGCGGCGCCATGGCATGGGCCAGGTGACGGCCGTCGGCAGTGCATACGACAACAATATCTGGGTCTTCGATGCGCTCGAGAGCAAGCTCAGGAAACTGGATATTACAGGGAATCGCCTGCTGGAGACGGTTGATTTCAGGCAGCTTTTCGATATGCCGGTGCAGCCGCAGAAGATCATCGACCAGGATGGGTGGGTCTACCTGTTCGACCCGGCTTTCGGGGTCTACGTGTTCGATCACTACGGGACATTCAGGCGGAAATATCCACTTGCCGGCTGGATGGCCATGCAGGTCCAGAACGGGCGCCTGGTGGGCATTACACCGGGCGGACTGCAGTTCTTTGAGACAAGTTCGCAGCGCCAGCGCCAATACCAGTTTCCCTCCTCCTTCGGGTCGTTCAGCCGGTACGTTGTCGGCAACACCCGCCTCTTTGCCCTCGGCAAAGACAGCCTGTCGGTGTACTCATTCCGGTATTGAGGATCCACCA
>JAQBNP010000261.1 GCA_028288515.1 Flaviaestuariibacter sp.
CTGCCCATCCGGCGGGACTTTTATATGTACGGCGCCCCGGCGCCTTTGTGTGCGGATAGAGAAGTTGCTAAGCAATGACGGCCTGGAAGCGATGTGCTTTCGTAGCTTTGAGCCATGCCTGCTCCCATTGGTGTTTTCGATTCCGGCTATGGCGGACTGACGGTACTCCGCTCCCTGGTGGACCGCCTGCCGGGATACGACTACCTCTACCTCGGCGACAATGCGCGCGCTCCCTATGGTACCCGCTCCTTTGACACCGTGTACCGCTACACCCTGCAGTGCGTCAAATGGCTTCTCGCTCAGGGATGTCCCCTGATCATACTGGCGTGTAATACGGCCTCCGCGAAAGCGCTCCGCACCATCCAGCAAAATGACCTGGCCGCCCTCTCGCCCACTGCCCGCGTGCTCGGCGTCATCCGACCGACGAGCGAGGTCATCGGCACCCATTCGACGTCCAACAGCATTGCCATCCTGGCAACAAACGGCACGGTGCAGTCCGGCTCCTACGTCATCGAGATCGAAAAGTTTTTTCCCCACCTGCGTGTCGTGCAGGAAGCCTGCCCGATGTGGGTCCCCCTGATCGAGAATGGCGAGCACCAAAAAGAAGGCGCTGATTTTTTCGTGAGGCAGCATGTAAACAACGTGCTGAAAGCCGAACCGACCGTAGATACCCTGTTGCTTGCCTGCACACACTACCCGCTGCTTCGTGACAAGATCGAAGCCTGCCTGCCACCGCATGTGAAGGTCATCGCGCAGGGCGATATCGTGGCCGACAGCCTGGAGGATTACCTGCAGCGTCACCCTGAGATCGAGGCCAGGATCGGCAGGAATGGCCTGCGAACATTCCATACGACCGACGCTCCGTCCGATTTCGATACGAAGGCCACCATGTTCTTTGGCGAAGCCGTTTCATCGAAGCACGTGGATCTACAATGAGCGCAGCCAGTCCCGCAAACCCTTGTACACTTTTTTTGCGACCGCCTTGTGAAAAGACTCCTTCAGGATCTTTTTCTCGTCCTCCGCGTTGCTCAGGAAGGCCACTTCGAGAAGGCAGTTCGGATATTCGGTCGGGCCGCTCAGCGAGAAATTGAAGGCGCCGATATTTCCGAAATTGGATAAGCCCAGCTCGAGCATGCGGTCAAGGATGGCCTTTGACAGCGGCCGGAAACCAATATACCGGTAATAGGTGCTGACGCCACTGACGGACGCATTGCCGGAGGAGTTCAGGTGAATGCTGAGAAGCAGGTCCGGCGCGGCCTGGCGAAGAGCGAGCGTGCGCTCGGTCATGCTCATATCAACGTCGGACGTTCGTGTCATATACACATCGAAGCCTTTTCTCTTCAGGTACCGCTCTACCTGCTTCGCGATCTTCAGCGTGTACTCTTTTTCCGAAGCGTTGGACGTGAGGCCGGAAGCGCCTGCATTGCTTCCGCCATGACCCGCATCGATAGCAATGCGGAGCTTTTTCGGCCGGAACGATGCCGGCTGACGCTTCACCCGAATGACAAGTGAATTGTTCCGGTAGGATACCAGGTAACCCCAGTGCTGCTTGTGCTTCAGGTCGATGATGATCCGGAAGACATCGTTCTCCGGCTGCTCGTACCAGGCGTTCGCGATCTCTGTAACGGTCTTCAGCTGCGTGATCCAGTTCGTGTTGCTGGTGGCACCGAAGACATCGACCACAATGCGGGTCGGACCGATCTCCTGGCGGCTGGCATACGGAAGCCGGTCCGGGAGAGACACCGATACATAATCATATGCCGAATCGCCCCACACCTTCCAGCTGCCTGTGAGGTAGGAAGCACGCGGCTTTGCGGCGGTTTCGATCCGGAAAGACGATTTTGGAAGATACGCGGCGTGGGTTGCAGAAAGCTGCACCCTGTAGTCGTCGGCCGTGCTGTCAACGACGCGAAGAAGGATGTTTGAATCGAGGTAGCCAAGCTTGGCGCCACCAAGGCGATCGTCGCCCGTGCCGTATTCGAGGTAGGGTAAAAGACCGGTAGTGCGGCCCAGCAGGACGCCTTGCGCTGTTGAGAAGAACGAAGCGAACAAGAGGAAGATCAGGAGGCCTTGTCTCATAAAAAATTGGCAGTCATTGCTGGCTGCCAATGTACGATCGTTTCGATTTGCTTACAAGAAATACCGCTGCTGCTCGATGAGGGCCTTCGCAATGCGGCGGCGTGCCTCCTTGCTGTTGAAGGGCTGGGCCTTCGTGAAGCGCCGGATGCCCATCAGGATCATGCGCTGCTCGTCGCCGTCCGCAAACGCATTCACCGCATCCTTGCCGGCCTTGTTGATGCGATCGGCTGCATCATACAGGAAGCAGTTGAGGATATCAGTATGGACGTCGGTTGACTTGCCTTCGCTGCTGAGGCGCATCACGCGAAGCAGCAGGCTTTCGGCAACATAGGTATCGATGCACATGTCGGCGACATTCATCAGCAGTTCCTGCTCACGCTCCAGCTTCATCTTCTGCTTTTGCGCTGCGGCTCCCGGCGTGTGGAGGATGGCCTTCTTGAAACTCGCTACCAGTGCGCATTCCGTCGCGAAAGCGGTCTCGTCGGCGTCACCGAAATCAGGAATGGACAATAGCTCCTGCGATACCTTCATGGCCGGCGCCATCATGTTGAGGCGGCCCTGCATCGCGCGCTTGAGCATCATGTCAACGGTCAGCAGGCGGTTGATCTCGTTGGTGCCTTCATAGATGCGGTTGATGCGGCTATCGCGGTAAGCCCGCGAAATATTGTATTCGGCACTGAAGCCGTTACCCCCGTGGATCTGCACACCTTCATCGACACAAAAATCAAGGACCTCGCTTCCATGCACTTTCAGAATAGCGCATTCGATCGCGTATTCTTCGGCAGCGCCAAGCAAAGCCTCGTTAAATGGCTTTCCTTCTGCCATCAATTCTTTTTCGCGCTCGTCCACGAGGGCGGCCGAGCGGTAGAGGGCGCTTTCGCTTGCATAGGTGCGGATCACCATCTCGGCGAGCTTGTGCCGGATCGCGCCGAACTTCGAGATCGATGTCTGGAACTGCTCGCGGTTGATCGCATATTCCACCGAGTTGGTGATCGCGCGCTTCGACCCGCCAAGCGCCGCGGCGCAAAGCTTGAGGCGGCCGATATTAAGAATGTTGAAGGCGATCTTGTGACCTTTGCCGATCTCTCCCAACACATTTTCGGCCGGCACTTTACAGTCCTGGAAATAGAGCTGCACCGTTGATGAACCCTTGATGCCCATCTTGTGCTCCTCCGGTCCCTGCGTAAAACCTTCGAAGCCACGCTCCACAATGAAGCCCGTGAATTTATCGCCGTCGATCTTGGCGAACACGGTATAGATATCTGCAAAGCCGCCATTTGTGATCCAGCATTTCTGCCCGTTGAGAAGATAGTGCGTACCATCCTCGCTCAGCTTGGCAGAGGTTTTTGCGCCGAGCGCGTCGCTGCCGCTATTTGGTTCGGTGAGGCCATAGGCGCCGGTCCACTCGCCGCTGATCAGCTTGGGAATGTATTTCTGCTTTTGGGCATCCGTGCCGAAATAAAGGATCGGCAGTGTGCCGATGCCCGTATGTGCCGAGATCGCCACCGAGAACGAATGCCCCGCGCCGAGGTGCTCGTTGACGATCGTCGAGGTCACGAAATCCTTTCCGAGCCCGCCGTATTCCTCGGGGAACGATGTGGCCAGGAGTCCCTGCTCGCCGGCCTTCTGGACGAGAGAGCGCATGAGACCGGGCTCCATCGAATCGATGCGCTCGAGGATCGGGAAGACCTCCGCGTCGAGGTACTGGTCGCACATGTCGCTGATCATATGCTGCTCTTCGCTGAAGGTTTCAGGAATGAACGTTGTGGCGGCATCGCTTTCGCGGATCAGCCATTCGCCCCCCTTCAGTGTCGTTGTTTCTACGGTGCTCATGAAGTGTATTTTAAATGGTTAAACGGTTTGGCTATTGAGGTTGTCGTAGACCCGCTGCAGGACGGACTTGCACAGGTCGATCTGGTCGGGGGGGACGCCGTCGAGGGCTTCGTTGAGCGTTTCTTCCGCCAGCTGCATGGTCTGCTCCTGCAATTTGGCGGCCGCCTTCGTCAGCTGCACTTTGTTGATGCGGCGGTCGGCCTCATGACCCACCCGGTTCACGAGCCCGGCCTTCTCGAGGTTGTCGATGAGGCGCGTGATGCTTGGCTTG
>JAQBNP010000303.1 GCA_028288515.1 Flaviaestuariibacter sp.
TTGCTAGAATAAAAAGGTGAGCAAAAGTCTTTTGAAATAGACTCCACGCATAGCTGCTTCGCAGACATTAGATCTTATCTACGTAGGTTTAGACGCCGTATACCTTGTCAGAAAAATTTTCACAGACTGGTTTAGTGAACTCTCGACGCTTAGGATTAAACGCTTCGAGAAGACGCACGTTCAATTGCACGTTACGTTGATGCCAAACTGCCCAGCCAGTGTCGTGCATGACTAAACTGCGCTCAGACCGCAAATCCCTGCGCAACGCCTCCAGTAAGGCTTCTTTTTCACTAAGTAATAATGTAGGTATGTCCGTGTCGATAAAATTCTCCCTTGGGTTCGTTAATCTTTGATGGCGATTTGATATGGTCCTTTGATCCGACCGCGTTGGAATAACACGCTCAGGATATGATGGGCAGGATGCCTTCCTCCGCACGCTAGCTTTTGACATTCCAAGCAAATTCTTCAATTTATAAAAAATTTTTGTAGTCCTGTTTAGTAAGCTAAGGGGCTTGGTTTGTTTCAAAAGACTTTTGCGTAGGTGCTTAGAGGTCGCTTCTGGCCGGATCTTGCAGGACCGACCAGAGGCTGTGGCCAGTTGTCATGCGCCCGGCCCGCATCATGCTCAACAGCCTTTGAAGACGGGCTGCCGCTTTTCCTTGAACGCCAGTTGAGCTTCTTTGGCGTCTTCTGTCTTACCGATCGCGGCCGTCATGTCCTGTTCATAGCGATATCCGTCCCGCAAGCTCATGTCTTCAATCACATTGAGAGTATGCTTGCCCATGCGCGTCGATACCGGGCTCTTGGAAGCAATCGCCTGAGCAATTTCGAGCGCAGTCGGCATCAGACTTTCCGCAGGTGTGCAGGACTCTACGATTCCGAGCCGATACATCTCCTCTCCGCTAACTCGGTAACCGGTAAGTGCCATGCGACGCAGTCGTGAATGACTGAACAAGCGCATGGCGTGCCGGCATCCGCCTAGCAGGCCGACATCTACCTCCGGCAATCCAAGAGACGCTTTTTCAGATGCCACGATAATATCGGAAGACGCCACCATCGCGAGACCTGATCCAAGTGCAGCGCCGTTAATAGCAACCACGACTGGCTTGGCGCACTCACGGATGGCATGGAAACATTCGCGCGTACGGCGAGAATGCGCCATCAGGTCGCCTGGACCTTTGATCGTTTCGCTGCGTCCCTTTAAGTCTGCGCCGGCACAGAACACTTTGCCTTCGCCGGTCAGCACGACCGCACGGATTTCATCCGTTTCGGAAATTTGGTCAAGCGCCATGGTGAGTTCGTCGTTGAGCACGCGGGTTAATGCATTGACCGGCGGGCTGTTAAGCGTGAGGATCGCAACGTGACCGTCAATGGCTACCTTGAGTTGGGCAAAATCGAACATTTTTGTTTCCTATATCTGTTGATGACTGCAGCAGTACACTGCTGCAGTCGGGCGTATCAAACCGGTTCAGCAATGACCGTATTTTCAATGTGCCCAAGTTGGTCAATTTCTACCCGCACGACGTCGCCAACTTGGAGAAAACGTTGCGGGTTGAAGCCGAAGCCTGCGCCGGAACATGTACCGGTAGCGAGAATGTCGCCAGGTTCGAGAGTCATGACTTGGGACAAATGCGCAATTTGCGCTGCAATGCTGTAGACCATGCCACCAATTAAGGTTTTTTGGCGCAATTCGCCGTTGACGAACAGGCGCATTTCAAGAGATTTCGGATCGGCGATTTCCTCCGCCGTGGTCAGCCATGGTCCCATTGGGCCATGTGTGTCAAACGACTTTCCCAACGTCCATTGGGTAGTTTGGCGCTGCCAGTCACGCGCGGTGACATCGTCCAGAACCATGTAACCTGCAATGACGCTGGCGGCATCCGCTTCTGAAACATGCCGGCAGCGCTTGCCAATGACCACCCCGAGTTCGCCTTCGTAATCGAGTGCGCTAGATACTTTGGGCAAATGAATTGGATCGTACGGGCCGGTGATGCACGAGACCTGCTTGTTGAACCACAGTTGGTGTTCCGGCGCCTTGCCGCCGCGCTTGATGATTTCGTCAACGTGGTCTTGGTAGTTCAAACCAATGGCGAGATATTTTTGCGGATTCGACAGCGGTGCTTCTAGATTGACTTCGTCCAGCCGGTAGGTCGTGGCTACGTCTGAAGGCTTAATTTGGTCGAGCCGGGAAAGAACTTCCTGGCCCCCTTGCAAAATGCCGAGAATACTTTGTGGCGCGCCATCGTACGCATTTGCCAGATCGATAACGAGGCCATCGACCACCTTGCCGATGGACGTCTTGCCATTGATAGAGTAAGTGACGAGTTTCATAGTGTTCCTTTTATTAATTGGAATTGGCGGTCGCCTTTGTTTTATTGGGCTGACCGGTCAGCGGAAGCTGTCGCTTCAGTTCATCCAGCATCCCCGGTACGTCCTGGACCGTGTGTGATGCACCAAAGACATAAAAATCGGGACGAACGATCAGTGCCTCGACACCGAGCGCGTTCATGTAGGCGTGGTATTTGCCGTGAAAATCCGTGTCTTCGTCGTCCAGGCGGACAATTCGCATGCCCAACTGTTTCGCAAACGCCTTCTGGGAATCATCCAGCGTAAATTCATCAGCACTGCCAAGCGCTAGAACCACCCAACTGCTGCCGGTTAGGTCATCCAGTCTCCCGACCTGGCCGTCGAGTTTGATCTGCGCCTGAAGCGAGAGTTGTCCGACCGGTTCAGCCACCGCCCCCGATACCGAGCGGTGAAGAAGACCGTTTGCCAACCCCGGGAACGGAGGAATGGCGGGTGCAGTCCCGCCCAGGATGGCAGCGTCTCGCTTGGCAGCCTCCTGTGGGTCCGTGATGCACAGGACTTTTCCCAGCGCTACCGCACGCGCAATTACGCAAGTGACATGCTCGTTGCGCTCTTTCTGATAGCTCTCCAGCAGGTCCGGTTCAGCCAACCCGCCCAAGATGAGGTCAAGGCGCCAGAATGCGGATCTGGCATCGCGCAACCCTGAGCACAAGCCCTGTCCGAGGAATGGTGGCATCAGATGCGCTGCATCGCCGACCAGTATCGACCTGCCCTTGACCCATGACGCTGCCACGCCAGACTGAAAGGTGTACACGGCGGCACGAGTGATTTCGCCATCGCTAGGCTTGACCCAACGGTCGATCAGGGACCATACCATGGCCGGCTGCGTGAGGTCGGCGGCCGTTTCTCCAGGCAACAGCATCACTTCCCAGCGGACGTGCTTCCGGCCCATGTGGCGCATCAGCGTGATCGGACGCGCCGGATCGCAAATCTGTCCGGCCTCGGGCATGTCGAGTTCTTTGGTGGGATCGTTCGGCTTGTAATCGATGACGAGCCAGTCGGCCCGGAAACCCAAATCGGTCCAACCCATACCAGTTGCCCGCCGCACGAAACTGTTGGCGCCATCCGCACCGACCACGTAGCGCGCCGTGACCACCCGCTGCTGTCCTGCGGACGTTTGATTCCCCGTCACACATGGTGTGCCCGCCTGGACGGTAAGCGTCGCATAGTCTTTCCCCTCGCTATAACCCACTGCCTCCCAACCTTGGTTGAGTTCCACCGTGTCCAGCAACTGAGTCCGCCTATGCAACAG
>JAQBNP010000275.1 GCA_028288515.1 Flaviaestuariibacter sp.
CTCGCTCATATTCTTGCCTCCCTCCTCTTCATCGTTCTTCCAGAGGTTGGGGTATTTTTTTTCGATCTCGAGCGGCATCATGCCGGCGAAGATGGCGTTGCGCGCATATTGCGTGGCGGTGGGCAGGATGCTGTAGAACGTATCTTCTTCGACGACGCGGAAGCTCTCGGCGAAGATGGGCTGGATCGTGCGCCATTGGTCGAACCGCAGGTTATCGATCAGAACGAAAAACACGGGCGTACCCTTCTCGAGCTGCGGCAATACCTTTTCCTTGATGAGCGTGTGCGAGAGGATCGGCTTTTCCTTCGCGCCGGGTTTCAGCCAGGAAGTATAATTGCGGGAAATGAATTTGAAAAATTCGGTGTTGGCCTCGTTCTTCTGCGACTGGAACACCTCGATCATTTCGGGGCTGTCGCTTCGCTGGAGGCTGAGCTCCCAGTGAACGAGCTCCTTATAGATGCCCATCCATTCGTTATAGTCAGGGTTGGAGTTCAGCGCCATGAACAGATTGCGGAACTGCTGCTGGTAGGATGTTGTCGTCTTCTCTGCAACGAGGCGCCTGTTGTCGATGATTTTTTTGAGCGAAAGCCATACCTGGTTGGGATTGACTGGCTTGATGAGGTAGTCGGAGATCTGGCTGCCGATGGCCTCGTTCATGAGGTTTTCCGTCTCGTTCTTCGTGATCAGGACAACGGGGATGCCTGAATTGTACTCCTTGATCTTGGCCAGGGTTTCAAGCCCGGTGATGCCGGGCATGGTCTCATCGATCAGCACCACGTCAACGATATTCTCTTTGATGTAGTCGATCGCATCGAAGCCGTTGGTGAGCGTGTGTACGTCGTATCCCTTGTTCTCGAGAAAGAGCTTCTGCGATTGAAGGCTTTCGATCTCGTCGTCTACCCAGAGTATCTTTGCTAATGCCATTCGAATGTCGATTTTACAATTTTAGATTTCCGAATTGTTCCGTTGATTCTTTGTCCTGTCCAGTAGACGGTCGCAGGCTTCGCACCCTTTACGAGTCAGGGGAGCCTTCCCGTCGCTCCGAAGCTAGCCCATTTCCGGTTGCCTCCTGTCGCGTACTTTTGGCCGGTCCTATTCTTCACAAAAAGCGTTCCCTGCATGGCGTATGTCCGCAAGATCATCAACGACCCTGTCTATGGTTTTATTACAATTGACGACCCGCTGATCTTCGAGATCGTTTCCCATCCGTATGTGCAGCGGCTGCGACGGATCCACCAGATGGCCTTCGCCTCGCTTGTTTACCCCGGCGCGGTGCATACCCGCTTTCACCATGCTCTGGGCGCCTACCACTTGATGGGCCTCGCCCTGGCGGAGCTCCGAAACAAAGGCGTGGAGATCACGAAGGACGAAGAGCGGGGGGCGCGCATCGCAATCCTGCTGCACGATATCGGCCACGGACCGTACTCGCACGCCCTCGAGCGGAAGCTCATCAAAGGCGTTCACCACGAAGACATTTCCTCCCTCATCCTCGGCCTTCTCAACGACCAGCTCGGCGGGCAGCTCGCCACGGCCATCGCCATCTTCGACGGCACCTATCCCAAGCCGTTTCTCCACCAGCTCGTGTCGGGGCAGCTTGATGTGGACCGCATGGACTACCTCACGCGGGACTCCTTCTTTACGGGCGTCTCGGAAGGCGTTATCGGCTATGACCGCATCCTGAAGATGATGACCGTGCACGAGGGCGAGCTCATGATCGAGGAAAAGGCGATCTTTTCCGTCGAGAAATTCCTGGTAGCGCGACGCCTCATGTACTGGCAGGTGTACCTGCATAAGGCGGTTATGGCGGCGGAGAAGATGCTCGTCAAGACGATCGAGCGGGCGGGCGAGCTGATCGAAGCCGGCATCGAGCTGAACGCCGTCTCTAACAATCTCGACTTCTTCCTGAAGGAGCACCAGCCCGACGGGAACTTCATCCGCCACCTCGAGAAGTTCACCCGGCTCGACGATGCCGACGTGCTGTGCTCGATCAAGAACTGGTGCGGCCACTTTGATAAAGTTTTGTCAAGGTTGTGCCGCGGCATTGTCGACCGGAAGCTGCTGAAGGTTAAGTTCCAGGCAGAGCCATTCGACCCGCTGCTGGTGGCGACCTACCGCGCCGAGGTGGCGCAGAAACTGGGCATTTCCGAGACCGAGGCAGCGTATTTCGTTTTCACGGGCGAGGCTGCGAACACCACGTACAACCCCAACGACGAGCATATCCGCGTTCTCTTCAAGGACGGTGAGGTGAAGGACATCTCGCAGGTGGACAATGCCCTCATCCACCAGCGCCTGTCGACCCCTGTCAAAAAATATTACCTTTGCTACCTGAGATAACACAAACCGCAAACGCCAAAAGTCAAAGCCGCCCGCCGCATCGTCAGCCCCGTCGACACGCCGGATTTTTTTGAGTTTTGACTTTTTACTTTTTATTTTTATACGACATGCAGTTTACCGCCGCCCAGATCGCTTTGTTGCTGAATGGAACCATTGAAGGGAATGCCGATGCCGCCGTGACGTCGTTCGGGAAGATCGAGGAAGCGCAGGACGGACAGCTTACATTTCTAGCCAACCCGAAATACGAAGAATACCTATATACAACACAGGCTTCCATTGCCATCGTGCAGGAAGGCTATGAGCTGCGCCAGCCCGTAACGCCCACGCTGATCCGCGTTGCCGACGCCTACAGCGCGTTTGCGCAGCTCCTGCGACAGTACCAGGAAATGGTGAGCCAGCAGCTCAAGGGAATCCAGCAGCCGAGCTTTATTGCGCCTTCTGCCAGGATCGGTGAGGACGTCTTTGTCGGCGCGTTCACCTATATCGGCAACAATGTAAAGATCGGCGCCAACAGCAAGGTCTACCCCAACTGCTTTATCGGCGACAATGTCACGATCGGCGAAAACTGCATCCTTCACCCGGGCGTGAAAGTGTACCACGATTGCGTATTGTCAAACTTCGTTGTCATTCATGCGGGTACGGTGGTTGGTGGCGACGGCTTCGGCTTCGCCCCGCAGGCCGACGGATCATTCAAGAAGGTGCCCCAGATCGGCAATGTCATCATCGAAGACCACGTCGAGGTCGGCGCCAACACAACGATCGACCGCGCGACGATGGGCTCGACCATCATCCGCGAAGGCGCCAAGCTCGATAACCTCATCCAGATCGCGCACAATGTCGAGATCGGCAAGAGCACGGTCATTGCAGCCCAGGCGGGCGTGTCGGGGTCAACCAAGATCGGCAACCACGTTCTCATTGGCGGCCAGGCCGGCCTGGTCGGGCATATCCAGATCGCCGACGGCTCGAAGATCAATGCGCAGAGCGGCGTCAGCAAATCATTGAAAGAACCTTATTCCTCCGTGACAGGCTCCCCGGCCAGCGATTATACGAGCGCGCTCCGCAGCCAGGCCGTGTTCCGCAACCTCCCCAACCTCGAGAAGCGCATCGCCGAGCTCGAAAAGATCATCAAGCAGCTGATGGCAGAGAAAGTGGGATAGTCAATAGTCAATAGTCAATAGTGAATAGTGAATGAGCGACCCCGCTGATCCTGCGGCGTCTGATCGCAGCGAAGAATCATCAATAATCGATTCTCAATTTTCAGTTTTTAATGAAAAGACAACGTCGCTTATCGTGCTACTCACCATTCACCATTCACCATTCACCATTCACTATTGGCTATTCACTATTCACTATTCACTATTCACTATTGACTATTCACTATTGACAATTCACTTCCCACCGTATCTCCCTTCCAGGTATACAATTGAGCGGGACAACTCCGGCACGGCGCGCTCCAGCCCGCTGAGGTAGCTGGCGAGTGAATTGCGGTAATAGCCGACACGGGCAGCAAACTCACGGAGGTAGATGGGGTCCGTCGTATTGAGAACGGGCGCCTTCGGCAGCGAGAGGAAGCCGCGCTCGGCGTCGTCGAAGGTGCCGTCCGGCAGGCGGTTGGCTGCCTGGTAGACCTGGAAATCGAAGATGCGGAAGCCGAACACTGCCGGGTCTTCCTGCCTTGTTTTGTAAAAGCGGGTGCTCTCCTTGAGACCTTCGAAGCCTACTTCGAGGTCGGATACGATGCGTGCTGCCTTGGCGTCGCGGATGAGCCGCATATTGCCGGAGCTCTTGAGCTGGTTCACGGCGCGTTCTGAAAGTTGCAGGTTCGTGGTGTTGCGGACGAAATGGTGGTAGCCATAATACATGCGGCGCGTGTCGCCGGTGCCGGCCAGGTAACGGTAGGTATCGTCAATGAGTGAATCGAGGCCGCGAACCGTCTCGCTCATGGGAGGAATGGCACGGTTCAAAACGGCCGTATCCTCGCGCAGGTCTTCCACGAGCAAGCCCATATATTCTTTTTCGCGGTGGCGCTCAACCACGTTCTCGCGGATGTTTTCCGCAACGAAGCCCAGGAAAACAGCGAGGAAGAGCATGAGGAACTCACCCAGGTACTCAACCCATTTTTTCTTGCTGTGAAGGTGATGAGGATGATGGACGTCCATATGCGTTTCGGTTTTGGTTTGCTGCGCGGTCTCACGATGCGCAGGCGTCGGTTTGGAATGACGTGAGCCGGGTTTCATGAGAGTGGAAAATACGATTCCTTAGGCAAAGCAGCCACCTGATCTAAAGGCAGATCTCAAACGACCGGACCGACCGCCATGCGCAGGTCGCGTAATGGCCGTCATGATCCGATAATCAGCCGGTTTTCCGACCATTTTTTCCCCAGAAAATTGCCTGTTTTCCACCCCCTGTTTTTAACCTATTTAAAGCACCGAAAACCACTGTTTTCCGGTATATTTGCCCGAATGGACCAGCACCCTCCCGGTGCGTAAATTTTCCCTAAAAAATGAGCGATATTTTAGATACAGTGACTACCCCGCCGACACCGGCTCCCCTGCAGAGCTACGGAGCCGATTCCATCCAGGTCCTCGAAGGACTCGAGGCCGTCCGAAAGCGCCCCGCTATGTATATCGGCGACATCGGCGTGAAGGGCCTTCACCACCTCGTCTATGAGGTCGTGGACAACTCGATCGATGAAGCCCTCGCCGGCCATTGCTCCAATATCCAGGTCACCATCCACGAGGACAATTCCATTTCCGTTGAAGACGACGGCCGTGGCATTCCCACCGGGATCCACGCCAAAGAAGGCCGCTCAGCTCTCGAGGTCGTCATGACCGTCCTGCACGCCGGTGGTAAATTCGACAAAGATTCCTACAAAGTATCCGGCGGCCTCCATGGCGTCGGTGTGAGCTGCGTTAACGCACTGAGCAAACGCCTTCACGTGAACGTTTTTCGCGACGGCAAGATCTTCGAGCAGGAGTACCGCATCGGCATTCCCCAGTACTCGGTCCGTGAAATCGGCGTCACGGAGCGCCGCGGCACCACGGTTCACTTCTGGCCCGACGACAGCATCTTCATCACATCCGAATACAACAAGGACATCCTCGAAGGGCGTCTCCGCGAGCTGAGCTTCCTCAATAAAGGACTTCGCATTACGCTGACCGATCTCCGCGAGAAGGATGAAGAATCCGGCCTCTCCTATTCCAAGGTCTTCTTCTCCGAAGGCGGCATCGTCGAGTTCGTTGAACTGCTCGATGCCAACGGCGCCCGCACATCCCTCCTCCCCAAGCCGCTCTTCGTTGAGGGCCGCGACGAGAAGAACAACGTATGGGTTGAAGTGGCAATGACCTATAACACGAGCTATAACGAGCATATCTACTCGTACGTCAACAATATCAACACCATCGAAGGCGGTACACATGTGGCCGGCTTCCGCCGGGCCATCACCCGCGTCTTTAAAAGCTACGGCGATAAGCAAGGCCTCTTCGAGAAAGCCAAAGTGACCATCGAAGGCGATGACTTCCGTGAAGGTCTGAGCGCCGTCATTTCAGTGAAAGTGCCGGAGCCGCAGTTCGAGGGACAGACCAAGACCAAGCTCGGCAACAACGAAGTGATGGGCATCGTGGATACCACCGTGGCCCGCGTCATCGAAGCCTACCTCGAGGAAAATCCACGCGAGGCCAAGAACATCATCCAAAAAGTGATCCTCGCCGCCCAGGCACGCGCCGCCGCAAAGAAGGCCCGCGAGATGGTCCAGCGCAAATCCGTCCTCAGCGGAGGCGGTCTGCCCGGCAAGCTGGCCGACTGCTCCGAGCGGGACCCCGAAAAATGCGAGCTCTACCTCGTGGAAGGTGACTCGGCTGGCGGAACTGCCAAGCAGGGCCGCGACCGTGGCTTCCAGGCTATCCTACCCCTCCGCGGTAAGATTCTCAACGTGGAAAAAGCGATGGAGCACAAGATCTACGAGAACGAGGAGATCCGTAACATGTACACAGCCCTGGGCGTCACCGTCGGTACCCCCGAAGACGCCAAAGGCCTCAATATCCCGAAGCTCCGCTACCACAAGCTGATCATCATGACCGATGCCGACGTCGACGGATCGCACATCGCTACCCTTATCCTCACCTTCCTGTATCGCTACATGAAAGAGATGGTGGAGCAGGGCTATGTGTACATCGCGCAGCCGCCGCTCTACCTCGTCAAGAAAGGCAAGGAGCAGGCATATGCTTA
>JAQBNP010000266.1 GCA_028288515.1 Flaviaestuariibacter sp.
CCGCCCGGGGCTTCGGAGCCGCCCCCGCCTTTCATCGAATCGTAATCACCGTAGTATTGTTTCATACATTGATAAATTCAAGAATCAAATTTGAAGATCCAAAAGCCAGGATCCAAAATTGAACAGCCAAACCTGAATTCAACCAGCGCTCTCGAAAGCCGGCTGTTGACTGTTCAATCTGTCTTTTGCCTCCTGTCTTCCGGATCTTGAAACCTGGCTTTTGCCTATGCTGCGTTCTTCCGCGACGCGCGTTTCTCCGCGTGTGCCACGGCTGCCTCACGTACCCAGGCGCCGTCGGTCCACGCATCGCGGCGCGCATCGAGGCGTTGCTTGTTGCAGGGTCCGTTTCCGGCCACCACGTTCCAGAATTCTTCCCAGTTGATCGGTCCGAAATCATAGTGCTTCCGCTCCTCGTTCCATGTAAGGTCCGGGTCGGGAAGCGTCATGTCGAGCAGCTTTACCTGCTCGGCGATCATATCGACGAAGCGCTGGCGCAACTCGTCGTTGCTGAAGCGCTTGATCTTCCATTTCATGCTTGCCTCGGTATTGGTGCTGTCGGCATCGTGCGGACCGAACATCATCAGGCTCGGCCACCACCAGCGATCGATCGCGTCCTGGACCATCGCGCGTTGCTCGGGCGTTCCCTTGCTCAGCACCAGCAGCGCTTCAAAACCCTGGCGCTGGTGAAAGCTTTCCTCCTTGCAAACGCGGATCATGGCACGGCTGTACGGGCCGTATGACGAGCGGCACAAGGGCACCTGGTTCATGATGGCAGCGCCGTCGACAAGCCACCCGATGGTCCCCATATCGGCCCAGGTAACTGTGGGATAATTGAAGATGGACGAATACTTTGCCTTGCCGTTGAGAAGCTGCTCCGTCATCTCGTCGCGCGAGATGCCGAGCGTCTCCGCAGCCGAATACAGGTAGAGGCCGTGGCCGGCTTCGTCCTGCACCTTGGCGATAAGGATCTGCTTGCGCTTGAGGGATGGCGCGCGGCTGATCCAGTTTCCTTCGGGAAGCATGCCGACGATCTCGCTGTGCGCATGCTGGCTGATCTGGCGGATCAGCGTCTGGCGGTATTTCTCCGGCATCCAGTCCTTCGGCTCGATGCGAACCTCGCCGTCCACTTTTTGCTGGAAGATCGTTTCTAATTCATGTACCGACATAGGCAATCGTTAAGGAGCAAATTTACTCCAAGCGCTGTTGCAATACGGTTAAGAAAAGATATTTTTGGATAAACCGTCTGCATGAGATTTTTTCTGTTGATCCTTTCCTGCTGTCTCGTCCTGGCCGCCCCTGCACAAGAGGTCAGGAAGCAGGGAACGCGGACATTCGATGAGACCACCATCGTTCGCGATTCAACGGGTTTTGTTTATCCATACCCCGTCTGGCGGGCACTGATGTCGAGGGGCTATGTCCTTCGCGCCGTAAACCCGAAAGATTCGGCTTCGGAAATGGTCCTGGTGAAGTTGAATGAAAGCCAGCGGGACGAGATGGTCGCCCGGATGCCGCCACCGCGCGAAAGCACGTCATTCAGGACCGGCGAGGCTTTCGGCAGCTTTAAGATCGTTGACGTCAAGGGGGGCAGGATCAACCTGAAGGAAGCCAAAGGCAAGATCGTGGTAATTAATTTCTGGTTCGTCAATTGCCAGCCCTGCCGCATGGAAATGCCCGAGCTTAATGCGCTTGTCGACTCCTTCAAGACCAATGACAAGGTCATCTTCATCGCCATCGCGCTGGACAAGGTCGAGCAGGTACTCGAGTTCCTCAAGACGAACCCGTTCAACTACCGCATCGTCGATAACGGCCGCTACCTGGCAGACCGGTACAATGTCAAATCCTACCCGACGCACGTCGTCATTGATGCTGAAGGCAAGGTTGCTTTTCACTCGACCGGCTACGGTCCGCAGACTGCCTGGTGGCTCAGAAAGGTGATCAACACGCAACTGGAGCGCCTGCAGGCAACTGCTTCCAACTAAGTTTATTTAACGTCGAAATCCACCACGATCCGTGGCGTGCGCGGGTGCGACTGGCACGTCAGGATGAAGCCGGCGGCCACCTCGTCGGGCTCCAGGCCCCAGTTCTCGTCCATCTCCACCTCTCCTTCAACGAGGCGCGCCTTGCAGGTGCAGCAAACGCCGCCCTTGCAGGCATAGGGCAGGTCGGCACCCTGGCGAAGGGCCGAATCCAGCACGCTCTGTCCGTCGTAACCCAGGCTGTAGTCGAAGGTCAGGCCGTCGAGCCGCACCGTCACGAGGCTTTGTGGACCGGTTTCCACCGGCGCTTCCTGGCCGGTTTCAACCGTTGCTTTTTTCTGGCCGGGAACAGTGAAGAGCTCGAAGTGGATGTGGCTGGAAGGCACACCGGCGGACTGCAGCGAATCGCGCACGCAAAAGATCATTTCCTCGGGGCCGCAGAGAAAGAATTCATCGCAGCGGGCCACGTCGATCAGCCGGTCGAAATACAACGCGCATTTGTCGGCGTCGATGCGGCCGTAATTGATGTCGGCTTCCGTCTTCTCGCGGCTCAGGACATGGTAGAGGCGGAACCTGTCGAGGTATTTGTCCTTCAGCGCTTCGAGGTCTTCCTTGAAAATGATCGATGCTTTGCTCCGGTTTCCGTAGACAAGGGTAAACGAGCTTTTCGGCTCCGTCATCAGCGTTGTTTTGATGATGGACAGGATCGGCGTGATGCCGCTGCCGGCTGTGAAGGCCACGTAGTTTTTTTGCTGGGACGGGTCGAGTTCCGTGTAGAATTTTCCCGTGGGCGGCATGACGTCGAGGTGATCGCCGGCCCTGAGCTCCTCGTTGGCCCAGGTCGAAAACAGGCCGCCCGTGACCTTCTTGATGGCAACGGTCAGCGTGCCGTCGAGCGGGCTGGTGCAGATGGAGTAGTTGCGACGCAGCTCTTCGCCGCCGATCGTTTTGCGGATCGTGAGGTTCTGGCCCTGCTTGAAGCGAAATGTATCGAGAAGCTCGGGCGGAACGGCAAACGTCACGGACACACAGTCGGCGGTTTCCGGTCGGACATACTTGACGGGCAGCGAGTGAAAGTGGATCATACAGCGAATTCGGAAAGCGGCAAAGATAAGGTGGCGGCTTCAGCGGCACCGTTAGCGGAAACAACCTGCAGGACGGCGCCGACAATAACCGCTGGGTGCCACCCAGAGCGGTGACACGATGTCCGGGAATTTTATCGCCAGCAATGGAAAAACACTTACCTTAACCGGGCGCCGCACCCTCTCGAAAGCGAACGGATTAAGTTTATTTTCTATCTTAGCCGCTCAATTTTTCAACCAAATCAAAACAACTGCATATGAAAAAAGCACTCTTCCTGCTTGTGCTGTGCGGCGTCGCTTCCGGCGTGATGGCACAGGAGTCCAAAGACAAGCCCAAAGACAAGCCAAAAGGCCTTAAGTCGTACGCCGCTGTTAAATGGAACCCGGCAAGCCTTGCTTTCGGCAAGCTGTCCCTTTTTGGCGAATACAACTACCGCGCGAAGCGCTCCATCACCGTCGGCATCGGCATCCCGATGGAAAAAAGCCACTCGTTCGACATCGACAAGAAGAGTACCGCCGTTACAACGAAGACCACCTCGTTCATGGGCGGCTACCGGATGTATATGGGCAAGAAGTCGATGAGCGGCTTCTATTTCGAACCCTACCTGAAGTACACGAAGAACGAGCTGGGCACGATCCTGCGGGATGTGGACCTCGAGGGCCAGACCGCCGATTTCCTGGTTGCCAGCAAATACTCCGGATTCGGGGGCGGCTTCCAGCTGGGCCTGCAGATGACCCTCTTCAAGCGTGTCACGCTCGACCTCATGATCCTTGGTCTTGAAGGATCCTCGGCCAAGCACACGATGTTCATGCAGGACATCAAATCCAGCATTCCCTGGGACCAGGTCGATGAGGACAAGGCAGAGAAGGAGATCACGGACATCACGAAGGACATTCCCCTGATCGGAAGTAAGATCAAGGTGACTGCTGATAAGAACACGCGCACGATCAGCTCGGAGTACAAAGGCTTCTGGCCTGGCTACCGCGGCGGCATCACCATCGGCGTGAAATTCTAAGCACAGGCAGAAATAAAAAAAGGAGCGGCACAAACCGCTCCTTTTTTTATGGGTTCACGCAAAGAGTTTTTCACGAGAAGAAGCAAGGAGTGCAAAGACGCAAAGGGTCATGAAGAACGACCGGCTCTAAATGACCCCACTCACCACTCACCTCGCACTCTAAACGACCCATTCAGTATTCACGATTCACTATTCACTTCTCTCCACCTTATTCTTCACCGGCGGTACCGTTTTCAGGTAGGCGTAGATGGCTTTCACTTCGGCGTCGGTCAGGTTGGTGTAGGGCATCATTGGCAAGCGCAGCGCCGGCTGTCCATTCGGCACCTGTCCGTATTTCACCGCGTTGATGAAGCTTGCCTCGCTCCAGGTGCCGATGCCGGTCTCCGCGTCCATCGTGATGTTGAGCGTTTTCAGCTTGTGGCCGTCCATGCCCACCATCTCGTTGCCGCCGCCGAAGAAGCCTTTCGACTTTTCGGGTGTGAAATAGTCGTTCGTGGAGAAGTCCTTCGAATGGCAGCTGAAGCACTCGAGCTGCGCCGTGGCAATATACTTGCCCCATTGAACGGGGTTGGTTGTGTCCGGACCCGGAATGGGCCTGGTGGGGAACGGGAAGGGCTTCATTGCGCCGATATTGCAGAGGAACTTCGTGAGAAAAGAGGGCTTCGTATCGGGCTGGCGCGTGTTGTCGGGCTGCACCCACGGGTGACCCGACCGCAGGAAGGCGACGATCGAGTACAGGTCCTCGTCGGAGATGTTCACCAGCTTGGCCATATAGGGTGGCAGGTAGGTGCCGTCGGGCTTCAGACCCGTGCGAAGCAGGTAAATGAGGTCGCCGTCGGACCAGCTGCCGATGCCGGCTGTCTTGTGGGCTGTTATATTTTTCGAGTAGATGGCTCCGAACTGCGGCGCCTCCTCCATCTGGCGGCCGGTGAGCTTGCCGGTGTTGGGATCGAGATGACAGGAGGCACAGAGCATGGAGGCAAGCTTCTGGCCCCTTTCGAGGCGGGTTGGCGTGGCGTCAACGTGGAGATCCAGCTTTTGAGCCTTGTAGGAAGGGATGCCACGCAGGGCAACAAAAGCGGCAAAGCCGCCGGCAGCTACCAGCACGATGCCGAGCAGGAGCGCCAGGTACCGAATTGCTTTTTTCATGAGCAGAGTTTTTAGTTTGGCAAGAGTAAGATACAGAATCCAGCTAAAAATTGCATGTGTCGGGAACTGCGGGGAATGAAGGGTGAATCCGGAATAGTGGGGGGTGAACGGAGTTTGAACCACCCATGCCACGAAGGGCGCGAAGGAGGGAATGGTAAATCGTGAATGGTGAATAGTGAATAGGGTCGTTTATAAGGCTGTCATGCTGACGCATGTCAGCACCTTTCGCTCACAAGTGCAACCTAAAACCGACGGCCGGTTGATTTCCACCGGTCACTTCCGTTTTATTCTGATGGCTGACCGCATTCCGCCGCTGTGTTCATCTCCAATTAGAGAAAGGTGGCGACATCCGTCAGCATGACAACCCGGTGGTGGCCCGTGTCAGGCGGAAACGCAAAGGGCGCGGAGGAGCAAAGAGCCGCAAAGGGGCCGCAAAGGAAATCCCTTTGCGCCCCTTTTATTCTTCGCGCCTTCGTGGCCTAAATGATCGTCAGACGAGCTCGATGTCGAAATTGACCAGCTCCTGGAACTGGCGGATGCGGCCATCGATGTCGTCCTTGGTCAGTCCGCGCAGGCGCTCGGTTCCGAATTTCTCCACGCAAAAGGAAGCCATCGCCGAGCCGACGATGATCGCGGTCTTCATGTTATCGAAGGAGATGTCTTTTGTTCGTACGAGGTGACCGATGAAGCCCCCGGCGAAGGTGTCGCCTGCACCTGTGGGGTCGAACACATCCTCGAGCGGCAGGGCCGGTGCGAAGAACACATTGTCGCCATGGAACAGGAGCGCGCCATGCTCACCTTTCTTAATGATCAGGTATTTTGGTCCCATCGTCATGATCTTCTTGGCGGCTTTGACGAGCGAATATTCGTGGCTGAGCTCACGTGCCTCGCTGTCGTTCACGAGCAGCACATCAACATGGGTCAGTACATTTTTAAGGTCGTCCAGGGCGATCTCCATCCAGAAATTCATCGTGTCCATCACGATCAGCTTTGGACGGTTCTTCAACTGCTCGATGACGCTCATCTGCACGGCCGGCACAAGGTTGCCGAGCATGAGAAACTCACAGTCCTGGTAGCTATCCGGCACGGTCGGGACGAAATTGGCGAGCACGTTCAACTGTGTGTCGAGCGTGTCGCGCGTATTCATATCCATGTGGTACTTGCCGCTCCAGAAGAAGGACTTTTCATCTTTCTTGATCTGCACGCCTTCAAGGTTGACGCCGCGGGCGCTGAGCGCGTCGAGCTCCTCCTGTGGAAAGTCGTATCCGACTACCGAGATCTGCTTGATCGGCTTTGTAAAATTGGATGCGCTCCAGGCGATGTAGGTAGCGGCGCCACCGATGATCCGGTCGCTTTTTCCAAAGGGTGTTTCGATCGCATCAAAGGCCATGGAGCCCACAACAAGAAGAGACATAACGCAGGTAAATTTTTAGAGTAAGATTGCAGACCGGTAACCGCTTCTGTAACCGCCAGACCAATTTGAAAGGCGTGCAAACCTACGCCATTTCGGGCATTTCACACGCAGGTCAGCAATGCACAAAGAGAAGGGCTGGCCGCCAGAGGCGCGTCCGTCCCGGGTTCCGGCTTGCGGCAGTGCGATCTACCTGAATTTTGGCTTTTCGATTTTTAGCCATCCCTCGTACCTTGTGTGCAGATTGTCGACTATGAAGAAGAACTTCCTGGCCCTTGCCGCATGTATCCTGATCACCACGATTTCTTTTGCACAGGCACCCTCTAAGGCCGCGAAGCACTGGGTGGACAGCGTCTTCAAAAAGCTCAACCGCGATGAAAAGATCGCGCAGCTTATGCTCATCCGCGCGCACAGCAACCTTGGTCCGGAGCATGTGGCGCAGGTGACCGAGCTGGTTCGCAAATACAATGTCGGCGGACTTGTCTTTTTCCAGGGCGGGCCCATTCGGCAGGCAACCCTCACAAACCTCTACCAGTCCATCGCCAGGACGCCTCTGCTCGTTACGATCGACGGTGAATGGGGCCTCGGCATGCGTCTCGACAGCGTTATCAAATTCCCCTACCAGCTGACCCTGGGCGCCCTGCCGGACGACCGCACCGTGTACCAGATGGGACAGGCCATCGGCCGCCAGATGAAGCGCATCGGCGTTCATGTCAACTACGCCCCCGTTGTCGATATCAATAACAATCCGAACAACCCCGTGATCGGCTACCGCTCTTTCGGGGAAGACAAATACAAGGTTGCCAGTTTCGGCGTCGCTTATATGAAAGGCATGCAGGACGCGGGCATCATGGCCTGCGCCAAGCACTTCCCGGGACATGGGGACGTGGAAGTCGACTCCCATCTCGACCTTCCGCTGATCACAAAAAGCCGTGCGCAGCTCGACTCGCTCGAGCTCTATCCATTCCGCGCCCTGTTCAATGCCGGCGTTGGTTCGGTGATGATCGCCCACCTCGCGATCCCCGCCATCGACACCACGACCCACCGGCCTACCTCGATCTCGAAAGCCAACGTAACAGGCCTTCTGCGCGAAGACCTTGGCTATGACGGTCTCACCTTCACGGATGCGCTTGAGATGAAAGGGCTTGCTAAATATTATCCCGCCGGAGAGGCCGCCGTGCAGGCGATCGAAGCGGGGAACGATATGCTCTGCCTCCCGGAAGATGTTCCGGCCGCCATCGATGCGATCAGGACTGCCGTGCAGAAAAAGCGCATCAAAAAGAAGACGATCGATGCCCACGTCAAAAAGATCCTGTATGCGAAATATGAGCTGGGGCTGAACCGGCCGCAGGTTGTGGACACGACAAACCTGCTCGCGGACATCAATGCCGGCACGGATTCCATCCGCACGGTCGTGGCCCGCAATACGATCACGGTGCTGCGCAACGATGCATTCGCCCTTCCCGTTTCGGAGCGCTCCCGGGTTGCGTATATCGGTCTCGGTACCGGCACACCGAACGCATTTGCCCGTCGCCTGGCGCGCGATATGAATGCAGACGTGTTCACATTGTCCTTTAAAGATGACAGCCTGAAAGCGGAGGCGCTCGCCCGGCAGGTCGCCGGCGGAGGCTATGCCAAGGTGATTATCGGCGTACACGAGTACAGCCTGCGCCCGGCCAATAATTATAATATCAGCAACGCGGCCCTGTCGCTGTGGAGCAGCCTGCAATCGCTTAAGCCGGTCACGATCCTGTTCGGAAACGTGTACGCGGCAAAGAATTTCTGTAACGCCCAGACACTCGTGGCCGCTTACCAGGATGATTCGATCACCCATGCTGCGGCGGCCGACTTCCTGATGGGGCGTATTGCTGCGCGCGGCAAGCTGCCTGTAACGGTTTGCGAGATCCCGTATGGCACCCGGCTGACCGTGGGCCGCTTCGCGCCTGTCGGCTTCTCTCCTGAGTGGCTTGCGATCGACAGCATCGTCAATGACGGTCTCGTAAAGAAAGCCTACCCGGGCGCTGTCGTCATTGCCATAAAGGACGGTGAGATCCGCTACCACAGGGCGTTTGGACACAACGAGTTCGACCCGGCCTCGCTGCCCGTGACGCTTGAAAGCCTGTACGATCTCGCATCGGTCACGAAGATCTCGGCAACCACTGTTTCGATCATGAAGCTGTATGACGAAGGCAGGATCGATCTTGACAAAACCCTGGGCGACTATCTTCCTGTCACCCGCGGTACTGACAAAGCGCCTTTGAAGATCCGCGACGTTCTCCTGCACCAGGCAGGGCTCAACCCGTATATCTCTTTTTATTCAGAAACGGTTGACAAGGACACGAAGAAGCCGTCGCCGCGCTATTACAGCACACGGATGGATTCTGTGTTTACGATCCCTGTGGCCCGCGATGTGTGGCTCCGCCGCGACTGGAACGACAGCATGATGCAGCGCATCGTCAACAGCAAGCTCACCGAGCACGGCAAGTATGTGTATAGCGACAATGATTTCATCCTCCTCGGCAAAATCGTCGAAGCCTTGAGTGGCCAGACGCTCGACCAGTATACCTACCAGAATTTCTACCGCCCGCTGGGGATGGCCACCACCGGCTTCAAGCCGTGGCAACGCTATGGCCTCGAGCGCGTGGTGCCGACCGAGCGCGACACCTATTTTCGCCAGCAGTTGCTTCAGGGGTATGTGCATGATGAAGGCGCTGCCATGTTTGGCGGCGTATCGGGCCATGCCGGCCTGTTCTCAAACGCGTACGATCTTTCGATCCTATACCAGATGCTGCTCAATGGCGGCACCTTCAACGGTGAGCGCTACCTGAAAGAGGAAACGGTAAAATTGTTCACGGCATATAATAGCGATGTCAGCCGCCGTGGGCTTGGCTTTGATAAGCCGGAGAAAGATAACGACAAGCGCAAGGAGCCATACCCGTCGGCGCTGGCATCGCCGGCAACGTTCGGCCATACGGGCTTTACGGGTACCTGCGTTTGGGTGGATCCCAAGGCCGGGCTGGTCTATATCTTCCTGTCCAACCGCGTGTACAATACGCGCACAAACAACCTGCTTGGGTCGATGGGAATCCGCGGCAAGGTGCAGGACGCGATCTACCGGGCATTGGAGAAGGATGGCAGTGGGCAATAGTGAATCGTGAATCGTGAGTGGTGAGTGGTCGAGTGCGGGCTGCGGGTGCGCCGCGTTTCCCGGCTGTGATGCCGTAGCGTTACAGGAGGATTGGGCCACGGAGGCGCAAAGAACAATAAGGGCATCCTGGATTTTAGATTGATCGGTCCTTCAACGCAAAGCGAGCAACGAAGCAAAAAAGGCGCAAAGGAACTCTTTGTGCTCCTTCGCGCCTTGTCGTTTCAACGCGATTCAATCTAAATCGTCAACCTGGAATTTGAATCTTTACTCAGGCTTTGGCGTGGGATTCTCGCCCTGGCCACCCCCCTGTCTCCGTGGAGGACGCTGGTTGCGCTGGCCACCCTGGCCGCCACCGCCGCGGCGCTGACCTCCCTGGTTTCCTCCCTGGCTTCCCGTATCACCGCCACTTGCCTGCGGATTGTTTCCCGGTGTCCGTGGCGGGCGCGGCGGGCGATTCTGTTGCTGTCCGCCCTGCTGATTTCCACCACCTTGTTGGTTACTGCCACCCTGCTGGCGTGGCGGGTTCGGTCCGGCCGCTCTTGGCTGGCCCGATCGGGGACCTTGCTGCCGCGGTGGCCGTCCTCCTTGTGTCGACGGCAGCTGTCCCTGCGCGCCCCCGCTTTTTGGACTGCCTGACTGCGTGCCGCCCTGGGCACCGCCGCGCGGCTGTCCGCCCCGCTGGTCGCTGCGCGCACGGTCACGGCGCTTGCGATCGTTCTTCTCAAGGCTTTTGAGCGTAATATGTCCGACGACATCAACGAACTCAGGCTCGACTTCCTTCACTTTCGTAGAGGTCACTTCCACTGCTTCGAGGTCTTCGGGAATAATGTTCTGGCTGTTCAGCGACCGGATCTTCTGCACCCGCTCGATCGTCAGCGGGTATTGCTTAGAGCTGTCCGGCAGCACGTACCACATAAGGTTCTTGAAAATATCCTTCTTGATCAGTGTCGCATTGCCACGGGCCACACGCAGCATGTCGGCGTTCTCCGGGAACCCCTGGAGTGCGTCGAGATAGGTGTCGAGCTCGTAGTTGAGGCAGCACTTGAGACGACCGCACTGGCCACTGAGCTTCGTTTGGTTGATCGAAAGGTTCTGGTACCGGGCCGCAGCGGTGTTAACGGACTTGAACTCGGTGAGCCATGTCGCGCAGCAAAGCTCACGCCCGCAGCTGCCGATCCCGCCGACCTTGCCGGCCTCCTGGCGGGCGCCGATCTGGCGCATTTCCACCTTAACCTTGAATTCGCCGGCAAGCACTTTGATCAGCTCGCGGAAATCCACGCGGTCGTCGGCGATATAATAAAATGTTGCTTTCTTTCCGTCGGCCTGGAACTCCACCTCGCTGGCTTTCATGTTCAGGCGCAGCTGCCGAACGATGGCGCGCGTGCGGATGACGGCTTCCTTTTCGCGGGCCTTGTTCTGGTTGAGCAGCTCGATGTCGCGGTCCGTGGCGATCCGCAGCACGCGCTTCATTTCGGCATTCGTTTCCGAAACGCCCTTCTTCTTCAGCTGAAGGCGCACCGTTTCCCCGGTCAGCGATACTTCGCCAACGTCGAAGCCACTGACGCCTTCAACGGCGATCGTGTCGCCGCTGTAAAGTTGCTGGAGCGTGCTGTTCCGGTAAAATTCCTTGCGGCTGCCATTGTTGAAGCTGACTTCCACGACGCGGCAGTAGCTGGTTGTATCCTGGATCGGCAGGTTGACGAGCCAATCGTATGCGTTGAGGCGGTTACAACTGTTCGTGCCGCAATCGCCATTGCTTTTGCACCCCCCGGGGGCGCTTTTTGTGCCGCAACTATCACATCCCATATCTGTCCTTGTTCTTGAAGGTGAGTAAAAAGGGAGGGAGGCGGGCTGTAGAATTGCTATGGAGCTCCGGTTGCGTCGCACTCGTCGGGGTTCCCGTGCGGGATCGACGCTGGTTGTGCGGTCAACTTGCAAGGATGCGAACGGTCTCTGTATCCTGGTATAATGAGTGGTCTATAGCGTTTCAAATCTTTCTTCACCAGCCTGTGTCCCCGGTTATATATGTCGAGGTCCCTCGCGGGACTTACCGCAAATATAACTTTTTTTGGAATGAGCGCCGTGCCGCTTTCTAGACCTCGATGAGGACATTGTTTTTTACCATGTGGTAGATGCGGATCGTCAGCGCATGAAACAGGATCTTCGCATTGGCATTGCGCTCGATGTGGTACGCGGCCTTGTCAAGCTCCGCGGCCACGGCTTCTTTCTGCTCCAGCGACATCGCTTTATTGAGCCGCTGTGTGAAGTCGGCCTCACCCGCCGACAGTGCCGTCAGCAGGCGTGCCCGTTGGGCACCGGCCGTCACCTCGAGGCGCACCGCCTGCTCGATCAGGTGCGTGAAATAGCGGAGAAACTGCTTCTGCTTTTCGCGTCCCAGCCGCGCCAGCTCCTCGATCAGCTTGACCTGGACCACCGGCTGGTTCTTCAGCGTTGCATTCATCCAGTCCTTCAGCAAAGCGCCAAAATCCTCGTCGGCATGCTGCAACAGGTGAAGCGCCTCGCGGTAATTGCCGGAAGCCGTATTGGCCAGGCTCTTGGCGGTATCGGGTGGGCAATTGGCCCGGGTCAGCAGCGCCGCTTCGATGTCTTCCGGCTCCAGGGCTGGGACTTTCACGAGCTGGCAGCGCGAGAGGATGGTAGACAGGATCGCGCTTTCGGACTCCGCCACGAGTATGAACAACGTATCGGCCGGCGGCTCCTCGATCAGCTTCAGCAGCTTGTTGCCTTCCTTTCCGAGGTATTCGGGCATCCACATGACGAGCGTCTTGTAGCCGCTCTCAAAGCTTTTCAGGTTGAGCTTGCGGATGATGTCGTTGCATTCGTGCGCCGTGATATTTCCCTGCTTGTTTTCGGCGTCGATGAATTGCAGCCAGTCGTACACATTGCCGTAGGGCAGCTGCTTCACGAACTCTCTCCACTCAGAGCTGTAGTCTGCACTGATCGGGGGGGTGCCTGCTTTTTTAGGGATGACCGGGAAGGAGAAGTGAATGTCGGGGTGAACCACACCCTGCGTTTTTGCGAACGCGGCCTGGGCCTCCATCCACGCGTCGGCTGCGTCCGGCGAGGAAGGCAGGCGGATCTCCACCGGCTCACCGAACAGGGAGGATTCGGATGCGTTCTGGCGTGAGAGGTTCGGCAGCAGCGTCACATATTGCGCGAAGGCCATGGCCAATGGAAGGGCGCCGCTTCCTTCCTTCCCCAGGAAAAGAAGGGCATGGCTCAGCCTGTTATGCTGGACCATCTCCACCAGGTGCTGCTTCACGCCTCCCTGCCCGATCACGTCTTTGAACTGCATGTTCCGTCCCGATTTGCGGCGATGTTACGCATTTACCCGAACATAAAAAAAAGCCACCGGGGAGGTGGCTTGTGGTATCATGGCGCTGTGTCTCTTAGTTCAGGTAGGCTGTGATCTCATCGGACATGGGCTTCACTTTGCTCGGGAAGACCTTGATCAGCTTGCCGTTCTCGTCGACGAGGAACTTGGTAAAGTTCCACTTGATGACCGGGTCGGGCGTGCCGGCTTTCTTCGCCTCGGCAGCGAGGTATTTGAAGAGGGGGTCCGCGTCGTCCCCGATCACTGAAACTTTTTCGGCCATCGGGAAGGTCACACCGTAGTTCTTCTTGCAGAATGCGCCGATCTCTTCGTTCGAGCCCGGTTCCTGGCCTCCGAAATTGTTGGCGGGGAAACCAACGATGACGAGCTTGTTCTTGTATTGCTGGTAGAGCTTCTCGAGCTCTTCGTATTGGGGCGTGTAGCCGCACTGCGACGCCGTGTTGACGATCAGGATCTTTTTGCCCTTGAATTGAGAGAAGTCGATCGTGCCGCCGGTCAGGCCGGGTGCCTTGAATTCATAAATGGAGGATGCTGTCATGAGAAAGGAAAAAAGTGTGGCAAGCAAAAGGGTTTTCATATGCGCTGTGTGATTGTGTTTGACAATAACATCCTAAAGGTAGCAATTGTTCGGGCCGAACCCCGGATTTTTCTGCCGCCCGGCTTATTGTTTTTCGTAGGCGCCAAGGTCGGGAAGGCCCACGGGGCGCGGCTTGCCGTCGAGGTCGAGAGGTACGGAGGTGTTGACCCCCTTGTCGAGGGCGGGCGATCCGTCCTTCAGTCGGAAACTGTACACGTTGCGGGCAATATTGACGGTGTCGAACCGGGGATCCTGGTTGTTGATGATACCGGTGGCAGCAACACCGGCAGGGGGTGTCTGCACGCGCCAGAGAATGCTTTGGAAGGTCACGCTGAACGGGCCGGTGCCCTGCCGGCTCACCACCACTTCGTCTGAAACGATGCCGTTGGCTTCGCCCCAGAAAATGCTGTTTCGAAACAGTGCCGTCAACGGCTGTGTGACACCCTCATTGTGGTTGGCGATCACAAGCACGGGTGCCTTGTGCTGGATGAATGTGCCGGAGATCGTGGCCACGGTGCAATGGGTGAAGTCATACGTGCCGCCCTTCACCAGGACAATGTTGCGGCCGCAATTGGTGACACGCAGGTTGCGCGCCGATATGCTGGTGTTGATGCCCGTGAGACCGGCATCGTAGGCATTGTCGATGATGGTTTCCTGGAGTGTCAGCTTGGTTGCCGGCGCCGCCTCGCTCACCACGATCCCCTGGTATGCGTTCTTCACGATCGCGTAGCGGAGCAGGTTGTTGCGACTGCTCGCGGTAAAGAAAAGTCCCTGGTAGCTCGCGGGAAAGTCGCGGTAGGGAACGTCCAGGCGATCGCCGGTAAAAACGATCCGTGTGCTGTCCCACCGGTCACCGGCTGCCTGCAGGCTTCCATTGATGATGAGGGGAGCGTCGGCATGCATGTAGATATGGGCTCCCGGCGCGATCGTGAGAACGGCGTTGGTGTCCACGACGAGTCCGCCGAGGATCACGTAGGGTTTGTCATTGCTCCATGTTTCATTGGTGCGGATCACGCGGTTCCGGAAAAAATGCGCGTTCTGTCCGAATGCCTCCAGCTGTATCGTCGTTGTGTTCCCGTTATAAGATACCAGGATGCTGTCGCGCACGATGAAGGGCAGGTCGGCGGCCGTTTGGTTGATTGTGACTGTGACATAGATGTAGGCGCTGTCGTGGCTGGCAATATCGACGTTGCTGACGACAGGTCCCGGAGAGCCGTCTGCATTAAAGCGAAAGGGCGATGATGCACCGCCGCCCAGCCGGATGGAGCTTACATGGATGCCCTTGTCGTTGTCATTAAAGATCTTGACGACGGCCGATACGGAGCCCGTGGTAGTGAGAACTGTATCGAAGTGAAGCGTGTCGGTGCCGGCGCGCAGCTTGTTGGCGGGACTGTCACTGAAACGATCCTTGCGGCAGGATGCGAAAAGGGCTGTAGCGAATGCGAATAAAACCAGGCAGCGCAGGATCGGGTTCATACAAGATAAAAATACAGCGGGCATTTGAATGATGATCGATTTATCCCGATGCGTAGCAGAGCGTGGCGATGGAGAGGCGCCCGGTACCGGAGGCCAGGAGGGCTCGGCCGCAGGCTTCGAGCGTTGCGCCCGTCGTCACCACATCGTCAACGAGGAGGAGATGCCGGCCTTCGACGCGAGCAGCAACGGGCACCTCGAAGCGGCCATCCATGTTTTGCCAGCGCGCCACGCGGCCTTTTTTCGTTTGGCTTTCCGTGCGCCGGTTGCGGATCACGGCATCTTTTAGTACCGGCTTTTGCAACGGCCCGGCCATTCCCTCGCAGAGCACGAGTGCCTGGTTGTAGCCGCGCAGGCGCTCGCGCGATGGATGCAGGGGGAGCGGCACCAGTGCATCAACGCTGCTGAAGCGGTCTGTTTGCGCCAGGGCCTCTCCCATGATGGTACCGAGGTAGAAGCCAAGGTTGCGGCCGTTCCGGTATTTGAAAGCGTGCATGAGGCGCTGCATGAGCGAGTCCTTCGTAAAGTAGCAATGCGCCGTTGCGCACGCCAGCGGGAGGCGGCCCCAGAACAATTTCTCAATGGGGTTGGCGGCAAAGTGCTCGAAATCGGTTACAGGCATGGAGGCCAGGCAGGCGGCGCAGAGGTCGTGCGACCGGTCGAGGATATCGGAACCGCAGCCTTCGCACAAGTGCGGGAAAGCCAGGTGGAGGAACGCTTCCCGCAGGTCGGCAAGCATGTTCATGGGCAGGATTTTCCGTAAGCTACGTAAATAAGTAGCGGTAAACTTCCTCAACCTGGCCCATCGTCACGATCTCGATCCCGAAGCGTCCTTTCACCAGGCCCTTCTGGCTATACTTGGACACGATGATCTTGCTGAAGCCAAGCTTCTCGGCTTCGGCGATGCGCTGTTCGATGCGGTTGACCGCCCGGATCTCGCCGCTGAGTCCCACCTCGCCGGCGAAGCAGATATCATGCGGCAGCGCCACATCCTCGAAAGAGGAAAGGAGCGCGCAGAGAACGGCGAGGTCGATCGACGGATCTTCCACCTTGAGTCCGCCGGCGATATTGAGAAAGACATCCTTCACGCCGAAGTGAAAGCCGCCGCGCTTTTCGAGAACGGCCAGGAGGAGCTGAAGACGGCGGAGGTCAAAACCCGTGACCGTTCGCTGTGGCGTGCCGTAAACGGATTGCGTGACGAGCGCCTGGACCTCGATCAGCAGCGGGCGGGCGCCTTCGATCGTTGCGGCGATCGCGATGCCACTGAGCTGCTCGTCTTTTTGCGTGATGAGAAGCTCGCTCGGGTTGAGCACGGGTGCCATGCCGCGGTCGCTCATCTGGTAGATGCCCAGCTCCGACGTGCTGCCGAAGCGGTTCTTCAGTGTGCGCAGGATGCGGTAGGCATAGTGGCGGTCGCCCTCGAACTGCAGCACGGCATCCACCATGTGCTCGAGAAGCTTGGGACCGGCAATGGTGCCGTCTTTAGTGATATGGCCGATGAGGAAGACAGGTGTATTTGTTTCTTTGGCAAACTGTTGGAATTCCGCCGCGCATTCGCGGATCTGCGAGACGCTGCCGGGTGACGATTCAATGAAGGGAGATTCGAGGGTCTGGATCGAGTCGACGATGATCAGCTGGGGCTTGAGCTTCTTGATCTCGGCAAAGATGGTCTGGGTCGATGTTTCCGTGAGCAGGTAAAAGTTCTCGCTTTGCATGCCGAGGCGATCCGCGCGCATCTTGATCTGCTGCTCACTTTCCTCGCCGCTGATGTAGAGCACCACGACGTCTGCCAGCTGCAATCCCATTTGGAGGAACAGAGTGGACTTCCCGATGCCCGGCTCGCCGGCGACCAGGACGATGCTGCCGGGAACAATGCCACCGCCGAGAACGCGGTTCAATTCGGGATCGGCCGTGAGAACGCGGGGCGTGTCGTGCGTCTGCACTTCATGGAGGGCGTGGATCTTTTTCGATGGTGCATCACCGTTGTAGGTGCCCCAGTCGGTTGCGGGGTTGGATTTCTTTGCATCTTTTTGGACAAGCTCCTCGACGAAAGTGTTCCACTGTCCGCAGGAGGGGCATTTGCCGGACCACTTCGCGCTTTCATGACCACAGTTCTGGCAGAAGTAGGCCGTTTTTACTTTCGACATGCAATGAGATTACGGGGTTATCAAGTTCGGATGGCGAGCCGGAATGAGCCGATGACTGGAGAATGGATCGGGCAGGAGACATTTGAAAAAGGGCTGATCTTACGACCAACCCTTTTACTTACTAACCCATTAAATTCTACCACTAAATTACAAAACGGCGCCACATAACAAAATTAATTTTTGGCCCTGTGCATAATTTTTAGAGCACTTTATATAACGAAAAGTTAAGGAGCGCTCATTTGTAAAAAACAGATAATCAAGCGCTTATGGCCCTACTATACGGGCACATCCCCGATGCGGGCCTTGCCAAACTGTCAGACCTCCGCATCTAAAATCACCCGATCCTGCCAAATCTGGTGAGTCCTACAGCAGGGCTTGTCCTCCTGCCCCGAAGCAGAGCTTTTCGCCGGGTTCGGCTTCGAAATCAAAGGAGTAGGGGGCGGGGGGAGGCGGAGAAGGGAATCGTCAATCGTGAATCGTGAATGGTGAGTGGTGGGTGATGAGTGATGGGTAGTCAACGGTGAATCGTGAAAGGGGCGTTTCAGGTGGATTCTCGACCCGGCAAAAAAGAAAGCCTCCAACGGAGGCTTTCTTTCAAAATCGGATCGAGCCAAGGATCGCCGGTCGGCCTTCACCATTGACTATTGACTACTCAGTCTCTCTCCATCTCACAGCTTGATCTCTTCCCCGTTCTTGTCGAAGAACCGGAATTCGGTCAGGTGGTAGTTCGAGTCTTCCTTGACGATGACGTTGCCATTGAACTTGCGCTTCCATTTGGCAGCCTTGCTCCACAGCCAGCCCTTAGTCAGGTAGGCATGAACGATCGGGCTGACCACCACGGTGAGGTTCTTGTGCTGGTGCGTGATCAGGTAGTTGAGGTTTTTCTCGATGTCGTCCTCGAGAATGAGCGTTGAGGCGATCTTTCCGGTCCCCTGGCAGCTGGGACAGATCTCCTGCGTGTTGATGTTCATCTCCGGCTTCATCCGCTGGCGCGTGATCTGCATCAGCCCGAACTTCGAGATGGGGAGCACGGCGTGCTTGGCGCGGTCCGTCTTCATGAAGCCGTCCATCGCCTCGATCAGCTTTTTCTTGTTCTCGGGCAGCTTCATGTCGATGAAGTCCACCACGATGATCCCGCCGATATCGCGGAGGCGCAGCTGGCGTGCGATCTCTTCGGCCGCCTCGAGGTTTGTTTCCAGGGCATTCTGCTCCTGGTTATTGCTCACGCTCTTATAGCCGCTGTTCACGTCGATGACGTGCAGGGCCTCGGTATGCTCGATGATGAGGTAGGCCCCGCTGTCCATGTTGACGGTCTTTCCGAAGGAGGACTTTACCTGCTTCGTGATGCCGTACTGGTCGAAGATGGCCGCACCGTTGTTATGGTAGGTGACGATGTCCGCTTTCTCGGGAGCGATCTTTTCGATATAGCTTTTGGTGTCGCTGAAGATCGTTTTGTCGTTGATGACGATCTTGTTGAAGTCTTCATTCAGCAGGTCGCGCAGCATGGAGGTGGTCTTCGTCTGCTCGCTCAGGATCTTCGCGGGAGGCACGGCACCCTGGAGATTTGTCTGGATCGATTTCCAGGTGGCCACGAGCTCGGAGAGATCCTCGTGCAGCTCGGCGGTGTTCTTGCCTTCCGCGGCGGTGCGCACGATGACGCCGAAATTCTTTTGCTTGATGGATTCAACGATCCGCTGGAGGCGCTTGCGCTCCTCGGACGAATGGATCTTGCGCGATACAGCTACGACATCGTTGAACGGCGTCAGGACCACGAAGCGTCCGGGCAGGGAGATCTCGCAGGAAAGGCGCGGGCCTTTGGCAGCGATGGGCTCTTTGAGGATCTGGACGAGCACGTTGGGCTTGCCGCTGAGGACCTCGTTGATCTTGCCGGTCTTGATGATCTCCGGCTGGTTCGGGAAGGCGCCGAAGTCGAATCCGCCGGGCGTCTTGTCCGCAATGGCCTGCTGCGTGAAATTGAGGAGGGAGCGGGCGTAGGGGCTCAGGTCGGTGTAATGGAGGAAGGCGTCTTTTTCATGGCCGACGTCCACGAAGGCGGCGTTCAGGCCGGGGATGAGCTTTTTGACCTTGCCGAGATAAAGGTCGCCTACCGCGAAGCGGGCATCGGTCTTTTCGGTATGGAGCTCAACCAGCTTCTTATCTTCCAGGAGGGCAATGTCAACCCCGTGCGGGGCGGCATTGATGATGAGTTCTTTGTTCACATTCTAACAGCTTTACGTACGGCTTTAAATTGCACGCTGATTGCGAGGACAAACCCGGGAGCTGCAGGATCCTTGTGAGGGCTGATCGGGAAGGGGAGGGAATGGCAAGCGTTGGGATCAATCAGCAATACGTTAAATAAAGGTGCAGGAGAAGGCATGGCCAACTCCTGCACCGAATCACCGGAAGCGCTTACTTACGCTTCTTATGACGATTCTTTCTCAATCTTTTCTTACGCTTGTGCGTCGCAATTTTATGACGCTTTCTTTTTTTACCACACGGCATACCTGATAATTATTTGGTTGTTAAAATCTATTTGTGAGCGGTGAGTTGCCAGGTTGTGAGTTGATGCCTCACAATTGACCATTCACGACTCACCGTTTCAGTTGTTCGATCCGGTTTTCCACTTCTTTCCGATAACCGGGTATCGGGATCAGCGGCAGGGTCTTTTGGTACCATGCCACGGCTTCTTTCTTGTTTCCCATTCTCTCATAGACATCGGCCAGCGCAAAGAGCGCCTGCACATTTGACGGGTCCAGCCGAACGACCTTCCGGTAGCGCTCTGCGGCCTTGTCCAACTGTCCTGAGATCATGGAAGCTTCGCCCAGGGTCAGTTGCGCATAGATGTTTGTCGAATCCCGCTCCGCGACGCCGCGGATCTTCAGAATGCCTTCCATCGGGCTGGCCATGCCGCCATATAGATAGGTAGCGCCGAGTCCGACCTGGGACGAATCATTTGCAGGATCCAGTTTCAAAGAGCGTTCAAACAAGTCTTTCGCCTGCGAGGCTTTCCAGTTTTTGAGTGCCGGATCTTCCTCGGTGCGCAGGTTGTTTAAAAACAAATGGGCTGCGAAGGTGAGGGATTTTTCTGAATTTTCCAACCGCGCGGCTTCGCCGGTGTACCAGGCAAAGGGTTCGAAGAGGCGGCCGGTGTCGCGCCAGAAGGCTGCAAGGCGGTGATAAAGGTGTACTTTCTGATCGGCTACATCGCCGCGCGTGATGCTGTTTTCGAGAAAGGTGAGGCGGTCGCGCTGGGGCGGGGAGAGGGTGGCGCGGGCCTGAAGGAGGATCGTATCGGTGGAAAGAGAGGCGCTTTCGTCGCCATGGTTATGGCCGTCGTCGGCGGAATGGGAAACTGTGGTGGAGGTTGTTTTCTTTGAGCCGAAGAGGTGGTCCTGCGTGAGCGCATATAAGCCCAGCGTGAGTGCGGCCACCACGCCGATAACGGTACCTTGGAATTTTGTCATGCGAGAGGCCCCGGGTTCGCCGGCGCGTGCGCAAAGTTATTCCACCACGGTTGTTTTCTTGACTTCCGCCACAAATTCTTTTGCCGGCTTGAAGGCAGGAATGAAATGCTCCGGGATGTGAACGGCCACATTCTTTTTGATGTTGCGCCCGATCTTGGCAGCGCGCTTTTTGGTAATGAAGGATCCGAACCCGCGGATGTAGATGTTCTCGCCTTTTGAAAGAGATTTCTTGATCTGCTTGGTCATCTCCTCGATGGTCATCAGGACATCGACTTTTGGAATGCCGGTCGTTTCGGAAATTTCATTGACTAAATCTGCTTTTCTCATAGCGAAGTTTTGTCTTTTTGATACAGCAATATACTCATAACAGAAATGATTGTCAACAATATACAAACTTTTTTGGTTTAGCTTGCAGCTTTCTCCCCATGGCAAAAGAAAAAACCGGTTTCAAGCCTGCGCCGGCCGACGCGCGCCGCTTTGCCGAAGCCCTCCTTGGCTGGAACAGGGACGCCAACGACCGGCAGATGCCCTGGAAAGGAGAAACCGATCCCTACCGCATCTGGCTCAGCGAGGTCATTCTCCAGCAGACCCGCGTGGAAGTGGGCCGGGCCTATTACGAACGCTTCCTTGCAGCCTTCCCAACCGTCCAACAGTTGGCGGCCGCTCCCGAGCAGGCCGTGTTCAAGCTCTGGGAAGGCCTTGGCTACTACTCCCGCTGCCGCAACCTGATCGCCGCTGCCCGCTCGATCGTATCGGACCATGGAGGCCGCTTCCCGTCGGACTATCCATCGATCCTCGCGCTCAAGGGCGTCGGTCCGTATACGGCCGCGGCCATTGCTTCTTTCGCCTTCAACCTGCCCCATGCCGTTCTGGATGGCAACGTTTACCGTGTCCTGTCGCGCATCTTCGCGATCGACACAGCCATCGATTCAACGGAAGGCAGAAAGGGGTTCGCCACGCTTGCGCAAGCGCTCCTGCCAACATCCGAAGCCGGCACGTACAACCAGGCGATCATGGATTTCGGGGCAACGATCTGCAAGCCGGTACCGGCCTGCGATGCCTGCTTTTTCAACCGCCATTGCGCCGCCTTTCTTGCGGGCCGGCAGACACTGCTTCCAGTAAAAGGAGAGAAGGCGCCCGTTCGGGTGCGCTGGTTTCACTACATTATTTTGCAGGCGGGAAACCGCGTAGCGATCCGCCAGAGAACAAGTCGGGACATCTGGCAGAGCCTGTACGAACCACTCCTCCTGGAAGCCCCGAAGACCTTATCCAAAACCACGTTGCTGCAACATATCGGGGCCGAATACGGGCTGACGATCGACCCGTCCGGTGTCCTCAGCTCCACTGCGAGCCGGACGCAAAAACTGTCTCACCAGCTGATCCACTTTTCATTCCTCCACGCGCTGCTAGATGAACCGCACCCCATCGCGGGTTTTGAGTGGGTCTCCACGGAAGAGCTCACGCAATATCCATTCCCCCGCACCCTCCAGGATTTCCTGGGAAAAAATCTTGTCTAGCTGACTGGCAAAAAATTTGATGCATCAGGGGCAGGAACGGATTGGCTTGGCAGGCGCATTTATCATCAAAGTAACAGTAACGGTATGAGAGGCGTAAACAGAGTGATGTTGATCGGCAATTTGGGCAAGGACCCGGATATGCAGTACCTGGAAGGCAATATCGGCGTTGCTAAGTTCCCCTTAGCAACTACGGAAACCTTTAAAGACCGGACGGGTAAGCTGGTATCGCAAACCGAATGGCACACGGTTGTGCTTTGGCGGGGATTGGCAGAGCTGGCCAGTAAATACCTGCACAAGGGGAGCT
>JAQBNP010000051.1 GCA_028288515.1 Flaviaestuariibacter sp.
CGCCGATCAAGGTGCTGTCCGCTGCCGCCCGCACCTTGACGGTGGCGTAAGGCAACGGCTCGGTGCGCGCGTTATGAACCGTAAACCTGACAGGAGTTTGGGAAAAGGCCGTGCCGGCAACCAAGAGGGCCAGCAGGAGGAGTGCAGTGCGGGTTGCCGATCTCATAAGCAGTAAATGTAAACGCGGCGGCAACAGGCCGGCGCTCTTTAACATACGTTTGTGTTTCGCCGATTGTTACAGGCCGGGCTCAAAGGGCATAAAAACCTTTTGGAATGCATCCTCCCAAATTCGGTTTCCCACGGGACAAAACCGCTACCTGGCTTTTCCACAGAGCCACTCGATCCGGTTCGCGGTGGGCCCGGTTCTGCACCAATGTGCGGCGTCCCTGTTCTGATCCTGGAGGATTGTCAAAAATGATGGTCACCCATCCCATCCCCCAGACTTCAGCTGACCTTCGGCACCATCCGGTAAAACGGATCTGAACCTGCAGGGATCGACCCCGTATCAACCAGTGATCTGGCTCTTCAAAAAGCCCTCGATCGCACCGCAGGGAAGAAGGAACGGCTTCGACTCGATGACGATATCGAGGTTTGTTCCGCCAACGGAGTATGTGCCAACGATCTCGTTCCCAAACACGCTGACGCTGAATTGCCCGCTGTTGGTATCCCCGGTGAACTGTCCTCCCTGCTTCTGTACCGCGGCTTTCGCTTTTGCCAGGACCGACGTTGCTTCCCCGGTGAACGGAATTGAAAAATTACATGCTGCCATCGTTCAAAGCTACTGCATTCGCGCCTTTCGCCACAGGCTCAGTCGGGACATGAGCGCAAAAAAATCCCGCCGGTCGGGCGGGATGACTATGAATTGAACAACCGATGCTTACCTCAGGTCGACAACCTCAACGCCAGGAAACTTCGATTTGTTGAAGCTGAACTCCGCGTCGGGCAGCACTGCTGTGGGCTTGAATGAATTGACCGTGTAGCTGTAGCGGTTCCCTGATTTTTCAAGGATGCGGGCGCTGTAGAAGGTCTTTGTTGCCTTATCGATCCAGACATATACCTTGTGATAGGGACGGTTCTTGTTCGTTGGCGTCAGCTCGATCTCCTGGAGAACCTTGCCGCCTTCTTTCTTTTCTCCGTTGAGCTTGTAGAGAAAGTCCTTGTCGTAAAAATTGGTAAAGAGCTTTTGGGGGCTCAGCTCACCATTGCCTGCCTCGACGTCTTTCACCGTCACCTCGTTTGCGCCCTTGTCGTAGTTCCAGCTCGTACGGCCATCGGAGTAGATCTCCATACCCGGAATGCTCACATGGAATTTCTGACCTTTCATGCTCACGGTGCCTTTCTTCGTTGAAAGGGCCTTGCCCGCTGCATTCTCGATCTTATAGGTGAAGCTCGCCTGCGGCGATTTATACGTCCGGAACTTGGCGCTCACTGCGTCCAGGATCTTCTTGGCGGCAGGGTCGTTTGATACGGGGTTGGCAGAAGTCGCTTTCTGTGCAGTGGCCGCCAACATTGTTGAAGCGGCAAGGAAAAGAGTAACTAGTTTTTTCATGTATGGTTGTGTCTTCATTGAGTAAATCCGGCGCAAAGATAGCCGATTGTCATGGCTGCTACAGGCAAGGAATATACCGCGGAAGGTTAAATAACGTTTCTTAACAAGGCCTTATCCCAATGTTTGGAGATACTCGAAAAGGTCCGCATCTGTTTTGATCAAAACCTCGCGTGCCTTACTGCCGAGGTTGGGACCGACAACGCCGGCTTGCTCAAGCTGGTCCATGAGGCGGCCAGCGCGGTTGTAGCCGAGCTTCATCTTCCGCTGGAGGAGAGAGGTGGAACCAACCTGGTTGGCAACGATGAGCCGGGCAGCGTCCTCGAACAGCGGATCTTTTTCCGACGAATCGAAGTCGCCTTTCTCCATGTCTTTTTCATCGACATACTCCGGAAGAAGGAATGGCTGCGGGTAGCCGCGCTGGTCCGAAATGAATTCGACAACGCGCTCAACTTCGGGCGTGTCGACGAAGGCGCACTGCAGGCGAACGATCTCACCGTTATACGAGATCAGCATATCGCCCTTCCCGATCAGCTGCTCCGCGCCGCCGGCATCGAGGATGGTACGGGAGTCGATCTTGCTCGACACCTTGAACGCGATGCGTGCCGGGAAGTTCGCCTTGATCGTACCCGTGATGATGTTGACGGACGGACGCTGCGTGGCGATGATGAGGTGAATGCCGATGGCACGGGCAAGCTGCGCCAGGCGGGCAATGGGCATCTCCACTTCTTTGCCTGCGGTCATGATCAGGTCCGCAAACTCGTCCACCACCAGCACGATGAACGGAAGGTATTGATGTCCTTTATTTGGATTGAGGCGACGCTTCGTAAACTTCTCGTTGTACTCTTTGATGTTGCGTGCGCCCGCTTCTTTCAGCAGGTCATAACGGTTGTCCATCTCGATGCACAATGCATTCAGCGTGTTGATCACCTTCTTCGTATCGGTGATGATCGCTTCTTCCTCACCCGGCAGCTTGGCCAGGAAATGATTTTCGATATGGCGGTAAACGCTGAGCTCCACCTTCTTTGGATCGATGAGCACGAACTTCAGCTGGGACGGATGTTTCTTATACAGCAGGGAGACAAGGATCGCATTGAGTCCAACCGACTTACCCTGGCCCGTTGCGCCTGCCATCAGCAAGTGGGGCATGCCGGCCAGGTCCACCACGAAGAGCTCGTTGTCGATCTTCTTGCCAATGGCGATGGGAAGACTGAAATTGTTATGCGTGAATTTCTCGGAGGCAAGCATGGTCTTCATGCTGACGACCGATTTTTTATGGTTCGGGACCTCGATACCGATCGTTCCCTTTCCTGGGATCGGGGCGATGATCCGGATACCAAGCGCTGCCAGGCTGAGGGCAATATCGTCCTCCAGGTTTTTGATACGCGAGATGCGCACGCCGGCAGCGGGAACAATTTCGTACAGCGTTACAGTTGGACCGACAGTGGCGCTGATCTTTGAGATCGAGATATCGTAGTTCTTCAGCGTATTGATGATCTGGTTCTTGTTGGTTTCGAGCTCGCCCGGGTCCTGGACCACCTTTTCACTGCCGTGGATATCGAGCAGCTCGATTGTCGGATACTTGTAGTCGCGGAGGTCAAGAGTCGGCTCGTAAGGCGGCAGGTCGCCGTAGCCTTTTTCGCGCGTCTCTTCTTCGGGCTCGGGATCGGGCGTCTTAATTTCAAGCGTCAGGTTACTCGGCGGGGGCGTTGGCCGCGGCGGGGGCGGCACTTCGAAGGGCTCCGGCTCGGGCATGGGTTCCTTCACGTCAAGCTCGATCGTATCGCGGCTGTGGATGATATCGTCAATGATCTCTTTGTCCTGCGGCAGCTCCTGCTCTTCCAGGGATTCTTCCTCGTCTTCTTCCGGCTCGTCCTTCTCGATCATTTCGTAGCCGTTTGCATATGCCTCGTTGAGGGTTGGCGTATAGACCATGCCGCCCTCGCCTTTCAGCGCATTGCGCTTTTCTTCCTTCGCTTCTTCGGCCGCGTCCGCGCTGAGCTCGATACCGGGATGGGTTGCGATCGCCGGTACGTCACCGGGCTCAAAGGCCGGCTCTTCCTCATTGTCATCAAGGAGGCGGATCTTGCGTTGCGGCAATTTGAACACCGGGTTGAATTGCCAGATGAGGTAAGAAATGCCGACAACCAGCAGCAGTGCCGCGGTGCCGACGGAGCCGAGAAATCCGGTGAGCCACCCGCTGACCATATTGCCGACGCGCCCTCCGAACGGAAACTCGTAGCCCCCATCATAGGTTGATGGGAACAGGAACGCGAGCGCGACCGAGGCAATGAGCAGGCCGAATGTGACATACTTCAGGTTGCGCCAGATGGAGAACACCTTGCGGTCGAACAGCAGGTTGATGCCCACCACGAAGAAAAAGGTGCAGAATAAAAGGGACGCAATGCCGAAGCCGCGGTAAATAAAAAAGTGAGATACATAGGCCCCGAGTCGTCCGAGCAGGTTGGAGACGCGGTTGGTGTTGTCGCTATCCCACAGGAACGAGGCGTCATTGTTCAGGACACGATCCTGGTCTTCCTTCCAGGTAAAGAAATAGGAAACGAATGCGATAAAGAGAAAGATGGAAACGAGGAGCGAGACGGTGCCGATGATCTTCCAGGTCCGCTCGTCGCGGGCGATCTTCTTGAAGTCCAGGCTTTCCTCGCGGTCCTTCCTGAACTTGTCGGAAGCGGTTGCCGGGTCTGCTTTGGGCACGGCTTTTTTACGCGCGGGCGCCTCTGCTTGCGCCTCGGTCTTCTCTTCGGCGGGTGGTGTTTCTACAATAGGTTTTTTCAGCCTGTTAGCCATAGAGCAAAGATAAGTTTCGGTTCATTGCAATCGGGGCCTGTGGCGGGGCCGAAGCTAAAAATAAGGAATTATTTGCGGAGAAACGCGAGGGCAAGCAAAACCCATCCGGCCACGAAAAGGAGTCCCCCGATCGGTGTCAGGATGCCGATGCCGCCGAGCCCGACCCGGCCGGTTGCCTTGAGCAGCGTGAGGGCGTAGAGCGAGCCCGAGAAGAGAATGATGCCGCCGGTAAAGAGCCAGCCCGCTGCATTGATCGACGAACCGAAACGGTCATAAACAAGGGCTACGATGAAGAGCGCGAATGCATGATACATCTGGTATTGCACGCCGGTCTGGAACGTGGCCACCATTTCCGGCGCGACCATCTTCCTGAGGCTGTGGGCGCCAAATGCGCCGAGAACAACGGCGAGTCCGGCCAGGGACGAAGCGAGAACGAAAAAAGTTTTTTGCATGTCAGGGGGTTGGATGAAAAATACGGTTGATCAGTGGGTCGAGCTGGACGTCATCTTCGTTGAGGATCACCGAGGCCTGCTGGTAGAAGATCTTGCGGTCGCCGAATTTCTTTACGATAAATGAGCGCAGGGCGCTGTCGTCGAGGCTGCTGATGAGGGGGCGGTGAGTCTTTTCCCTGACGAGGCGGCTGTGGAGGCAATCGACGGAGCAGTTGATCCAGACGGTCGTGCCCATCTTTTTCATATAATCGATATTGTTGTAGTAGCAGGGTGTCCCGCCACCAGTTGCCATTACGAACGATTCGTGGCTTTCGGTGAGCAGGTAAAGAACGTCCTTTTCGAGAAGGCGGAATTGCTCCTCTCCTTCTTCGTCGAAGATCTGCGAGATGGTTTTGCCCGCATCCTCTTCGATCTTGGCGTCGAGATCGAAGAAGGGAAGACCGAGCTTTTGCGCCACGGCTTTACCCCAGTGTGTCTTGCCGCAGCCCATGAATCCGATGAAGAAAATGCGCATAGGTCGAAGATAGAGCGCGGGGAGGGATTTCGGATTTTAGATTCTTGGAGAGAGTGTTGAACCACGAAGGCAGGAAGAGCGCAAAGGAGTGAATAGTGAATGGTGAATAGTGAGTGGGTCGTTTGGAGAGCCTGCTGTCCGTCATGGCGAGGTACGAAGCAATCTCCTGCACCTCCAGACGGCTGGCCGTGAAGACAGGAAGGCGCGAAGGAGCACAAAGGGAAAGAATAGTGAATGGTGAATAGTGAGCGGGTCGTTTGGAGAGCCTGGTGTCCGTCATGGCGAGGAACGAAGCAATCTCCTGCACCTCCAGACGGCTGGCCGCGAAGACGGAAAGGCGCTAAGGAGCACAAAGGGAAAGAAGCGGTACGTTTTGGATAGGAGTTTGCTTCGAGTGCCGTATGAATGCCACCAGTGTCGTCTGCCTTTCTTCTACCTGTGCCGTATGAGTCCGGTACGAATGCCATACGAGTGCCGTACGAGTGCCGTACGAGTGTGATATGAATGCCATACGAATGAAATACGAATGAGATACGAATAAACTACGAATGAACTACGAATAAAATACGAATGAAGGGGGAACTTTTCATAGTTGTTTTGGCTTTTTGGATTGGTATGCGACGGTGGAGGATTTGTCTGGAGGTGCAGGAGATGGCTTCGTTCCTCGCCATGACGTGATGGTGCAGGAGATTGCTTCGTTCCTCGCAATGACGGACAGTACAGGATGGCAGGCCTGTTTGGTCATCTTCGGCAAGGAGGTTGACGGAGTACGTTTCGGGTCCCTTCGGGATGACAGCCGGTGGGTGGTTGTCTTTGTGAGGGAAAGGTGCTGACATGCGTCAGCATGACAGCGTGCGTAGCGCATGGGCTCCCTCGCGGGGCGCTCGGGATGACACCCGGCGGATTTTGCAGCCAGCACTTTAAGCGACCCATTCACCATTCACTATTGACCATTCACTCATTCACTCATTCACCATTCACTATTCACCATTCACTATTGACCATTCACTCACTCACCCCTCACCCTTACTTAAACGCATTCAGCCCCGTCACGTCCATGCCCGTGATGAGCAGGTGCACGTCGTGGGTGCCTTCGTAGGTGATCACACTTTCGAGATTCATCATGTGGCGCATGATGGAGTACTCGCCCGTAATGCCCATCCCGCCGAGCATCTGGCGCGCGTCGCGGGCAATATTGGTGGCGATCTCGCAGGAGTTCCGTTTCGCCATCGAGATCTGCTGCGGTGTGGCGCGACCCTCATTCATGAGAACGCCGAGACGCCAAACCAGGAGCTGGGCTTTCGTGATCTCGGTGATCATCTCGGCCAGCTTTTTCTGCTGTAGCTGGAAGCCACCAATGGGACGGTCGAACTGCACGCGCTCCTTGCTGTAGCGGAGCGCGGTATCGTAGCAATCCATCGCTGCGCCCAGGGCGCCCCAGGCGATGCCGTAGCGTGCTTTGGAGAGGCAGCCGAGAGGGCCTTTGAGTCCTTTTACGTTGGGAAGAATATTCTCCTTGGGAACCTTTACATTATCAAACACGAGCTCCCCGGTCGCGGAGGCGCGCAGGCTCCATTTGCCGTGAGTTTCGGGCGTGCTGAACCCTTCCATGCCGCGCTCGACAACAATACCGCGAATATCGCCAGCCTCGTCCTTCGCCCAGACAACGGCAACCTGTGAGAAGGGGGCGTTCGAGATCCACATCTTGCTGCCGTTGAGGATCACATGGTCGCCGGCATCCTTGAAATTGGTGAGCATGCCGGCCGGGTTGCTGCCATGGTCCGGCTCGGTCAGTCCGAAGCAGCCGAGCCACTCGCCGCTGGCCAGCTTCGGCAGGTATTTGTGGCGCTGCTCCTCGTTCCCATAGGCATAGATCGGAAACATGACAAGCGATCCCTGCACCGATGCTGTTGAGCGCACGCCGCTGTCGCCTCGCTCGAGCTCCTGCATCATCAGGCCGTAGCTGATATAATCCAGGCCGCCGCCGCCATACTCGTGCGGGATCGTGGGGCCAAAACAGCCCAGGTCGCCGAGCTGCTTGACGATCTGCTGCGGAAAGGCGGCACGCTGCGCGTAGTCCTCGATGATCGGTGAGATCTCCTTCTTAACGTAGTTGCGAACAGTTTCGCGGATGAGGCGGTGCTCGTCGGTCAGCAGCTCGTCAAGAAGATAATAGTCGGGGGATTGAAACAAGTCGGTTGCCATGCCGGCAAAAGTAAGGCGCGCGCGGGAATTGGGGTTGGAGATTTGGGGCAAGGAGGCGTTGAAGATCCGACCGTTAGAAAATTCAATTGCGGATGGCAGATAGCCGATTTGTAATGACCGTTCAACAAACAGGTGCGCGCAGGAACCAAGCCCAAACTCCCAGACTGCTGCCATTCGCCTTCCCAATTACGGCTTTTGATTCCCGGCTTTGGAATTTTGAATCCGGACTTTTGACGTTTGACTTTTTTATCTCGCTTTCTGGCCTCAGCTCCTACTTCCTTGCAAAATCCTGCGTCCAGTAGTCCCCGGCTCTTGCCACACCCATTTCCTGATACTGCGGGTTCATGATGTTCTTGCAATGGCCCGGGCTCTTCAGCCAGCCGTCCACCACCTCCTGCTCGGACGTGTATCCGAACCCGATGTTCTCGCCATACGCCATCCACACATAGCCCCGGCGCTCGATGCGGATATTGGCGGTGGAGCCATCGGATTCGATATGGCTGAAGTAATTGTGGCGAAACATGTCAGCGCTGTGGTCGAGAGCGGCCGCTTCCAGCTGGCTGTTCCAGGCAACGGGCGGCGCGGGCGGGTGCCACACGGAGCCGCACTGGACGCCGGTCCGTCGTGCTTCGTTCACGAGCTTCAGCAAAAGCTCCTTATTGATCGCACCTGCCCGGTGGCGGTCCCGGTGTGGCGGTGCCGGTCGGAACGAGAGGATCGACAGCAAGGAAAGGGCAAAAAAAAGGAAGGCGGTTTGTCGTTTCATGTCGGATCGGAACTTCGATCTCTAAAACTACAACCGCCTTCCGGACTCTGATCGTCATCGATCATTTTTCACAACTCATTCACCATTCACGATTCCCTATTCACGATTCACTATTGTTCATCTCTTCTTCCCGCTCTGCTCCACTTCGCGGTTCATCTCCGTGAGGTCTACCGGGAGCGGCGTCGGGTCGCCCATCAGGTATTGCGTGAAATAATCGGCCATGCGCCAGAAGAAGTATTCCGTCATGTCGCCATAGCCATGGCGCTGCCCGGGAAGGATCACCAGGTCAAACCGCTTGTTCGCCTTGATCAGTGCATTCGCCATGCGGATCGTATTCGCAGGGTGCACGTTGTTATCGATATCGCCTGTCGAGAGCATCAGGTGTCCCTTCAGGTTCTTCGCCAGGTCGGCATTCTTTTCGATCGCATACACGAAGCTTGTGTCGCCCTTCTCTCCGACCTGCTCCTTTACGCCATGGTGCTTCTCGCTCCACCAGCGGTTGTAGATGCTGTTGTCATGATTGCCGGACGACGACACGGCAACCTTGAAGAAGTCCGGGTAGACGAGCATCGCGGCCGTGCTCATGAAACCGCCGCCCGAATGCCCGTGAATGCCAACGCGGTCGATGTCGATGAACGGGTAGCGATCAGCCAGCTGCTCGATGGCGGCCTTCTGGTCGGCAAGGCCGTAGTCACGCAGGTTGCCGTAGCCGTAGTTGTGATACCATTTGCTGCGGCTGGGATGGCCACCGCGGTTGCCGACCGTAACGACAACAAAGCCCAATTGGGCGAGGCGTTCCTTTCGGTCCATGCCGCGGCTCCAGTTCTGGTTCACGCCTTCGACCTGGGGGCCCGGGTATTCATAATCGATCACGGCATATTTCTTTGTCGAATCGAAATTGAATGGCAGGTACATCACGCCATACAGGTCGGTGATGCCGTCATCAGCCTTCACCTTGAAGACCTTCGGGTAGCGATAGCCGGCCGACACAAGCGAGCTCATGTCAGTGGCCTCGAGGTCCATGACCTTGCGGCCGTCGGTGTTGTACAAAACCGCCCTGGGCGCGGCGTTGACGCGGGAGAAATTGTCAACGAAATACGTTTCGTTGTCGTTGAGGCTCATCTCATGCTCGAAATCACCGGCGTCCAGGAGGCGAAGCCCGCTGCCGTCCAGGTTTACCCGGTAGATATGGTGATAATAGGGGTCTTCGCCCGGTTCACGGCCGTTGGCCGAGAAATACACGACGCGGCGCTTGTCATCAATCGCGAGAATATTCTCAACATGGTAGGAACCGGACGTGATCTGGTTCTTCAAGGTACCATCCCCGCTATAGAGATAGAGGTGTGCCCAGCCGTCGCGCTCGCTCCATTGAACCAGCTCGCGCCCGCCGTCAACAAGGCCCGGCCGGCGCGTCTCGACGTAGGTATTCAGCCGCTCCGGAACGATCGTCTTTACATCGCCGGTGTTGATGTCGACCGTGCAGAGATCGATCCGCTTCAGGTCGCGGCTTGTCCGCGTAAAATAAAGGCGCTCGTTGCCGCCTAGCCATACCAGTGGTCGCCAGTCGTCGTCACGCGTGCTTTGCAGCTGGGGCGCGCCATACAGGCCGATATCCTGGTCTTTGAACTGCTTCACGGCAAGCTCTTTTGAAGTTTTGGTTGCATTGTCAAACAGCAGCACGTACTGGATCGGCTGGTTGACCTCACCAGGCATTGCATACTTATAGGTTTCAAGCGTGGGACGAGGCTCCGAGACGCTGTTCAGTACCCACAGCTCTTTGACGGCGCGGTTGTCCGAGCGGACCATCGCAAAATGCTTCGAGTCTGGACTCCAGTAGACAAAGGAAGGCTTGCGCTTGTTGCGGTTCTTTTCCTTGTCCACGTTATTGTCGTTGCCATCGGATCCATAGCTGAAATATTCGACGCCGTCCTTCGTGACCTGGTGGTCCACGATCGTTGAATCGTCTTCCTTCACCAGGGCTTTTTCATAGTTCGCGCGGTCCATCCAGAACAAATTGAAATTGCGCATGAACAGGATGGTCTGGCCATCCGGGGAGATGGAGGCCCAGCGCAGGTTTCGCTTCGGCTTCTTGAAGTCGGAGAGCTGAACGAGCTGGCCGTTGTTGATGTTGTACTCGAAATAATACACCTTTTTTTCTTTCACGGGCGGTGTGCCTTTCTTCACCGTCGTATCGCGTCGCTCAATGTCCTCGGTACTTTTGACCTCAAACTGGATCCAGTTTTCGTCGCGCACGAAGCGCATGCTGTCGATGGTGAGGTGCTGTGCATCCATCGGGTCGCGAACGATCGATGTGAGCTGCGCCGCCAGTTTTTCGTTGTTGAAGAGAAGGCGCTTCTCTGCGCGGGCCGGGTCCACGATATACCAGTTCTTTCCGGCAGGCGTTTCAAACACGTACCAGAAGCGGTCCGAGTTCTTGAGCCAGTGAGGCTCAACGGACGTGCTGAAGACGAGCCGGTCAAGTTTTTTCGGAGAGAAACGGGCGGCCGAGGCGTAGCTCGCTTTGGTTACCAGCTGCTGTGCGCCGAGGCAGGAAAACAGCAGTGCTGCCCCGATGAGCAGGGAGAGTTTTTTCATGTGCTGAACCAGTTTAAATAGAATTAAGCCTGTAAAATAAGGCATAAGCGCCATTGAAATACGGGGCGTGCGAAGAAGCTAGACGACCGGCGATCCAGGCAGGTAACCGGCCATCTCAAAAGCATATTGGCTGGCGATGGCTGCCGCTTCATCCGCAAAATCCTCGCCTTCCGACGCATAGATGATCGCGCGACTCGCATTGACGAGAAGCCCGCAATCCGCGGTCAGGGCCGCTTTCGAGATGTCGCGCAGGCTGCCGCCCTGCGCGCCCACCCCGGGCACGAGGTAGAAATGGTTGGGCGTGAGTCGACGAACGGTGCTGAATGAATCCGCCTGCGTGGCGCCGATCACGAACATGAGGTTTTCCTCGGAACCCCAGCCGGCCGCTGTTCGAAGCACTGTTTCGTAAAGATGCTCGGTGGAAGACGTTGACACGTCAAGTGCAAGCTCGGCGGATTCAATTCCAGCCGTGGAGCGGTGCAGGACACGCTGCATCTCAAAATCGGCGGCGCCGGCATTGGAGGTGAGCCCCAGCAGGATGGTCCACTTGTCGGTGTACTCGAGAAAAGGGCGAACGCTGTCAGCTCCCATATACGGCGCGACGGTCACGGCGTCGAAGGCAAGCGTTTCGAAGAAGGCCCGTGCATACTGTGCCGATGTGTTGCCGATGTCGCCGCGTTTCGCATCGGCGATGCGGAGATGCGTGTCGGGAATGAGCGCCGCTGTTTGCGCCATCACGTCCCAGCCTTTTGCGCCAGACGCCTCGTAAAAAGCCGTGTTGATCTTGTAGGCGACGCAATGGTCTTTTGTTGCTTCAATGATCTGCCGGTTGAATTGAAGAACGGCGTCGGGCTGGTCGCGGAGGTGGCGGGGAATGCGGTCGATGTCCGTATCCAATCCGACGCAGAGATAGGTTCTCTTTTGGAAGATCTGGTCAACTAGCTGGTGGCGGGTCATGATGCGAAGATAGAAAGCGCGATGCGCAGATGAGCAGCCGCTCACGCAAAGAAGCAGAGCAGGGGCAAAGGTGGATCTGCATGCTGTCATGCCGGGGGGAACCGGGAATTGAACCACAAAGACTCGAAGGGCGCAAAGGAACACGAAGGAGGATCTTCTTTGCGTTTCCCTTCGCGCGCTTTGCGGTCTTTGCGTTTACGGCAGCTCATTTTCGAACCCTCGTCCTCAAGCGCGGTAGGGTGGGGGATGGCTGGACTGGTCTTTCAAACAATTTTGGTCGGTTTTCGGATTGGCTCACACCGAAGGATGACCGAAGGATGACCGAAGGATCACCGAAGCATGACCGAAGGGTGTCCGAAGCAGGTATGTGTGTGATATGTGTCTGGCACGAGTTATCTATGAGTAAAATACGACTGAAATATGAATGAACTACGAATGAACTACGAATGGTGAGAGAGTGAATAGTCAATAGTGAATAGTGAATGGGTCGTTTATCGATGGAAGTTGAGCAGCCATTAAACGCAAAGAGCGCAGGGAGGCAAAGGAGGCGCAAAGGAAATTGCTTTGTGCTCGAGTATGCTCAACTAAGTGTGTCAATTTAATAATGATTAAATTGATATACGATGGAAAAGAAACCATTTGATTTTGATGCCTTTGTAAAGGAAGCCGGAGAGCAGCTTCGTTCGGGCAGGCCTTTG
>JAQBNP010000062.1 GCA_028288515.1 Flaviaestuariibacter sp.
TCAACACTAAAGGAACAGCTCTCGCTGTTGCCGGAAGCATCGGTCACCGTGATGGTCACCAGGGTCGAGCCAACCGACTGGACGGAAGATCCGGCCGCCGGCGACTGTGTGATCGTCAGCGATCCAACAGCCGTGCAGTTGTCCGCTACGGTTGCGAGGCTGCGATAGTCAGGAAGCAAAGCACCACAGTTCGCATCGAGGTTGATCGTCTGTGGTGCCGGGCAGGTGATCGTCGGCTTGATATTGTCTTTCACGGTCACCACCTGCGTGCAGGTCGTTGTATTTCCGTGGCCGTCATTCGCCGTCCAGGTCACTGTCGTGTTGCCCAGCGGGAAGGAAGCAGGCGCATCGCTCGTAAACGTGACCGTGCCGCAGTTGTCGGTGCCTGCCGGGGTTCCCAGCACAACGCCCGTTGCGGTGCAGCCATTATTGGTAAAGGCAGTGACGGCAGCCGGGCACGTGGTGATCACGGGCTTGACGTTGTCTGTCACGGTAACAACCTGTGTGCAGGTCGCCGTATTGCCATGCGCATCCGTTGCAGTCCAGGTAACGGTTGTCGTTCCCAGGGAGAAGGCGGCAGGAGCATTATTTGTAAAGGTCACAACACCGCAGTTGTCCGTGCCGGCAGGCGTGCCGAGGGCAACTCCCGTTGCTGTGCAACCGCTGTTGGTGAAGACAGAGACGGCGGCAGGGCAGGTTGTGATCACCGGCTTTTCGGTATCGCTGATCGTAACGGTCTGCGTGCACGTGTTGCTGTTGCCATGGATATCGGTAACGGTCCAGGTAACGGTCGTAGAGCCAACCGGGTAGAATGGTGACGCATGATCGTTGGTCACGCTCTGCACACCGCAATTGTCAGCCGTGGCCGGCGTTGCCAGGGAGATCGTTGCGCCGCAAGCGCCGGCGTCATTCGCATTCGAAACGTTTGGAGCGCACGTGATCGATGGCGCCTCGTTGTCGGTAACCGTCACCGTGAATGTCTTCACGGTCTGGTTGCCGCAGGCGTCTGTGGCTGTAACGGTCACAGTTGTTTCACCAACCGGGAACGAAGCTCCGGAAGCACGGCTATACGTGACAGCAGGCGTGCCGCAGTTGTCGGTAGCTGTTGTTGCATAGGTAACGATCGCGCCGCATGAGCCGGCATCAGTCGTCTTCGTGATCGGGCCCGGAACGGTGAGGGCCGGCGCCTGTGTATCCACAACCGTCAGTACCTGCGACGCAGTCGTCGTGTTCGACGATGCATCCGTGGCCGACCAGGTGCGGGTCAATGTATAAGATGAAGGGCAGGCGCCGTTGGTGCGCACTTCCGTGTAGCTGACGATTCCGTTGAACGAGCAGTTGTCCGTTGCCGTGACGGTAGCAGGTGCCGGAACGGCATTGCATTCTACCGTTGCATTCGCCGGTACGCCGGTCAGCTTCGGAGCTTCGTTGTCCTTCACGGTCACAACCTGCGTGGCACTTGCCGTGTTGCCGGAAGCATCTTTCGCAACCCAGGTCACTGTTGTATTTCCTTTCGGGAAAGAAGCGGGGGCATTGTTTGTATAGGTAAGGCCTGCCGGGCAGTTGTCCGATACGACGGGCGTTCCAAGAACGACGCCGGTAGCCGAGCAGGTGCCCGGGTTTGTCGACACTGTGATCGCGGCAGGGGCCGTGATCGTCGGCAACTGGTTGTCAACAACCGTCACCGTGAAAGAGCAGGTCGCCACATTGCCGGAAGCATCCACTGCCTGCCATGTTTCTGTTGACGTGCCGATCGGGAAGGTAGCGCCGCTGCCAAGGCCCGATACTTTCGTTGTCGGGATATTGCCACCCTCGAATTCAACCGCAAAAAGCGCCGGCTGGTAGTACTGCCAGTCATTCCAGGATCCGTTCGGTCCCCAGTTGATGACAGCCCAGTCCTCGTCGTTTACGTTATTGGGCTCACCTGCGTTCCAGTTCGTATAAACGACCGGCTCGTTGGTGATCCACTTGAATGTTCCCTCAACCGCACGGTCGGTAAAGCCGATCCAGATAAAGTTCGGGTTCATCGCGGCAACGAACGCATTCTCAGCAGCGCTGTTGATGGTCACGAGGTGACCACCAAGAGCAACCGCTTTCGCATGCGCGTCTTCAGGTGTTGTCGTCGTGTTTGACAGGAAATAGGTATGGCCACCGAAGGTGCCTTTATATGTATAGCCTGTAATAGAGGTCGGAAGCGTACCGGTACCGCAGTTGTCGGTTGCCGATGGAGCGCTGTAATTCACAACCGCGCCGCATGCGCCGGCCGCAGCATTGACCGTGATGTTGAACGGACACGCAATAACAGGAGCCGTTACGTCAGGCACAGCTGTCACGACGATGTTCTGCACCGCGGATTCGCAACCGTCGCTGCTCACCTTGATGGCATAAGTGCCGGCCGCCAGGTTCGGGAAGGAACCAACCGGGCCATAGGCGCCGCCGCTGATCGAATATTGATAGGTGCCGTTACCACCGGTTGCGCTCACGTTGATCGTGGCGTCGGCCGATGACGGGCAGGAGGCTTGCGTTGTCGTTGCCGTGAAGGCGATGGCCGCACGGGTCGTGACCGTAAAGCTGCAGGTAGAAGATTTACCCGCCGCATCGGTGGCCGTCAGTGTCACAGTTGTTGTTGTACCCGCCGCGATCGGTGTTCCGGCTGCAGGCGACTGCGTCACAATGATGGAGCCAGCAGGTGTGCAGTTGTCGGATACGACGGCTGCCGATGTATAGTTCGGCAGTGTCCCGGTGCAGCTTGCCAGCACTTTGTTCGATGGGCACGTGATCGTCGGAGGCGTCACGTCGGACACGATCACCGTTTGGTTCTGCGTCGTCGTGTTGCCACTGCCATCGGAATACGTCCAATGAATGGTATAGGTGCCCTGTGCTGTGTAGGTGACAGGATCCGGTGTTGTCGCCGTGATCGTTCCGGCGCAAACGTCGGTAGCGGTCGGGGCAGTAACGGTAACGGAGCACTCGCCGGTCTTCACAGGCAGGGTGGCAACGTTCGGAACGGCCGGCAGGCGGTCGAGAACCGTCACGGTGCGCGTGGCCGTCGTGGAGTTTCCGGAACCGTCGGTGGCATTATACGTCAGCGTGTACGTACCGGGAGTGTTGGTGTTCACTGCGCCGGCAACGGTCACGGGCGGGTTCACGGTGCAATTGTCCGTGGCCGTGTAGCCGGGATCTGTATAGGCATCGTGGCACTCGATGATCTGGTCGATCGCACCGCCGTTGATGGCAACGGAGTAGAACGGATCGCGTGTGCTGTTCTCGGAGGCCATCCAGATCTTGCCGGCGCCGATGGACAGGTCGTGGCCCTGGCTCAGCGCGATGGCTGCGCTCGTGAAGCCAAGCACCCCTGTCGATGGATCGTACGTGCGGAAGCGGTTGTCATTCCAGGCCGATGTCCAAAGGACATGGCGCTCCGGATCATACGTGATGCCGGGCTGGCCTGTTGCAAAGCTAAACCCGGTATACGTGCCGCCGGCTTTATTGAACTTATAAGCGCGAACCCCATTGTCAACCCAGATATAATTGTCCTGGATACCGACACCAAGCGCGCGGGCGCCGAACGTGCCGGAAGGGATCGTGGAAGAAACATTGAACGATCCGGACAGGGCTGTCCCTGTGCGGGAGAAGTGACCGATATACCCGTTGAAGTCGGCGATCCACAGCGTGTTGTCCGTCGCGTCGAAAGCAATGCCTTCGATCACGGAGGTCAGCACCGGGTGGAAACGGGACAGGACAGGAACCGTGGAGCCGCTCGGCTGTGTGGCTGCAAACTCGAGAACGTCGTTGCCGAGGTCCTGGTCGGTAACCCAGACAGTGTTGCGCTGGAGGTCGTACGCAATGCCGTGAGCATGCGACAGGCCGCCCGTGCCACTGCCGGAGACAAGTGTCGTGTACGTGCTCACCGTGCCGAGGCCAGTCAGCGCGCCATTGGCGTTGAGGGTGAGAACGGGTGGCGTCACATCAGGCGTCGTCGTAACGACAACCGCCTCGGATGCAGACTCGCAGCCATTGCTGATCACCTTGATGTTATGGCTGCCAGCGGCAAGCCCGGAGAATGTCGAGGCTGAGCCAAAGGCGCCGCCATCGATTGAATATTGATACGTTCCGTTGCCGCCTGTCGCTACCACGGTGATCGAACCGTCAGTGGAGCCAGGGCAGGAAACCTTCGTTGTCGTTGTTGTAAATGTCGTCGCCGACTGCACCGTTACTATAAAGGTGCAGCTCGACTGGTTGCCGGCGGCGTCCTTCGCAAACAGGGTCACGGTTGTTGACGTTCCTGCAGCGATCGGCGTGCCCGCAGTCGGAAACTGCGTGATGACGATCGAGCCGGTCGGCGTGCAATTGTCGGACACGGTCGCACCGGTCGTGTAATCGGGCATCACACCTGAGCAGCTTGCCACGCTCTTGTTGGCAGGGCATGTGATCGAAGGCGCCTGCGTGTCGGTCACCGTCACCGTAAAGCTGCCGGAGACCGTGCGCTGTGATGCATCCTTCGCGACATAGGTGACCGTTGTCACACCTGCCGGGAACACCTCACCGGGATTGTGGTTGGTGGTCAGCGTCACGGTGCAATTGTCTGTAGCCGTTGGCGGCGTCCAGCCGACGACCGCGCTGCATAGGTTGTTGTCGGTCGGTACCGATATGTTGGCGGGAAGATTGACAAGAACAGGATCCTCATCGTCCGTAACGGTCACCAGCTGGTTGCAGCTGGCGCTGAGGTTTGCTCCATCCCTGACCGTCCAGGTCACGGTCGTGACACCGATCGGGAACAGGGCCGTCATCAGCTGACCATCGGAGCGTGTGCCGGTGATGGTTGTCGTACAGTTGTCGCTGACAACGGGGACGAACTGCGCAGGCGAAACGCTGCGAGACAGGACAGGGCCTGAGGTCGCGCCGAGGGTGGCGTCTTTCGATGTTGTCGTTACCACTGCCTCGCCTGCCTTGGCCGTCGAGCTCAGGGCAGCGCGGTTGTTGATGCCGCCGCCGCCGCCGGTTACCGTGATGAAGGCACCGCAAAGGCCAGGGTCGGCAGAAACGGTAAGCGCTGCCGGGCACAGGATGCTCGGAGGCGTTACGTCAACCACTGTCACCGTGAAGGTGCAGGTAGCGGCCGCGCCGCAACCATTCGATGCGGAAACCGTAACGGTCGTTACGCCCCGGCTGAACGTCGTGCCTGAGCCCGTACCCGAACCGGACGTATTCGTTGCGCCGGTAGCTGTATAGGTATAGGCAGGAGCCGGTGTGCCGCTCGCGACAACCGTGTAGCTGACAACTGCATTACAGGTGTTAGCCTGCGCTGACGCGTTGGCGCTGATGTTCTGGGGACAGGTCGTCATCACCGGAACCGTGTTCACGGTCACAATGGCTGGAGCCGTCGCCGTGCGTGCGCAACCGAATGAGTTGGTGGCCGTGACCAAGTATGATGTGGTGGTTGCCGGCGATGCGGTAACCGTGGGACTTAGTGTGGAGGAGAGCCCCGTTACAGGCGTCCATGAATAAGTAATGCCCGTTTGAACGTTTGCAACTGCGAGCGTTGCCGTTCCGCCGGGGCAGATGGCTGTCGACGAGCCGCTGATATTCGGAAGAAGCGGCTGGCCGCCGGCTGTCACAACTGCTGCTGCCGATGTGGCGGAGCAGCCGTTGGCGTCGGTGACGGTGACCGTATAGCTTCCCGCCGTTGACGCCAGGATCGATTGTGTTGTGTTCGCAAGAGTCGTCGTAACACTGCTGACCGTGCGCTTCCAGACGTAGGTTCCAGTCACGCTCGATGCCAGTGTCACGCTTCCACCCGTGCAGAAGATGCCGGATGATGGTGACATGGTAAGAGACGGCGTGGCAGGCGTATTCATGACGATCGACTTGTCGGCCGATTGTGCCGTACAGCCATTACCATCCGTTACCCGAACCGCATACTGTCCGCCCGCTGTCGCTGCGTAGGTTTGACCTGTGGCGCCAGCGATCGGCGATCCGTTCAGGAGCCACTGGTACGCAGAGCCCGCGCTCGAGGTGAGCACCACGGCGCCGCCGGCACAGAAGCTGCTGGTGGGGCTTGTTACAGTTGGTGTGGCCGGTGTGTTGACGATGACCGTGACCGTAGCGCAGCCGGCGCTTGCGCCTGCTGCATTCACGTTCCAGACGAAATAGGTTGTGGTGCTTGCCGGTGAAACGACCAGCGTCGTTCCGGTGCCGATCACCGCGCCGCCGCATGATGTGGACCATGTCGCCGTGCCCTGGACGCCCGCCGCTGTCAGCGTGACGCTGGCACCGGTATTGGAGCAAATGCTCGAAGAGCTTGCGGACGCAGATGTCGGGTTCGACGGCAGCGTCAGCAATGACTGCTGGGCGCCGTATCCTGTTCCGACCGCATTGGTTGCGTATGCTCGGTAGAAATAAGTTGTATTTGGAGAAAGAGGTGCGAGTGTGCTGGTGAAGGCGCCGGTGCCCGAGCCGCTGGCGGCCGTTGGATCGGCGATGGTCGGACTGCCTGTGGTGTTCCAGCAAACGCCGCGGGCGCTGACGGACGCATTATTGTCTGTCGTGACCGTACCCCCGCCGGATGCCGAGGTCGTCGTAACGCCGCTTGCAACAGTCGTGCTGACGGCGGGAACATCCGCATAGTTGGCGGTCACTGCTTTATCGCTGCCGGTCAGCGAAACGCTGGCTGTCGGAGACGTGCCGGACGCATCTCCTGTATAATTCTGGAAGCTGCCCGTGGCGCCGTTCGATGCCGTAAGCGTCACATTGGAGCCGTCCGTAAAGTTGGCGGAGTTGATGCCGGCAGCGGTGTTGATACCAGCCGGTGTGCTCACCACGTTTCCGAGGGCGGAGGCAGGACCTGTCCGCGATACCGTCAGCTTGCGCGATACGAGACCGCCGCTGATGGTTGCTTTGAAGTCCATCGTATTGCCATACGCATAAGACCCACACAGGGTGGGCGACGCGGCATACGTCATCACAACGCGGATATACACCGAGCCATTGAAAGCCGTTGTCGGAACGGTAACGTTGCCTGAAAAGGTGTAAACGCCGCTCCACGAATTGACCTGGTTGAAAACGAGCTCGCCGGCATCCTGTAGGTCGCCGTTGCCGTTGAAATCAAACCAGATCTTCACGTATTCCTGCCAGACGGCGTTCGTTTGAACAGTGACACTGACCGGGTAGGTCTGCCCTGCCACGAGGTTGGTCAGGTTGGTGCCCGTATAATCGATATAACCTGGACCGGCATAACCCGTATTTCCCGGCTTGCAGGCGCCGTTGATGCACACCTGCGTTACATATTCATACCCGAAACTGTTAGGCGATGAAGCGCATAATGGCGACTGCGCGCGGAGGGCGCTCGTCGCCAAAACCAACAAGGCAAGAACCGAAAAGAGCCGTGACAGCTTGCCGATGCGTGATGTCCGGGGGTTGATTGTATTCTGGTTCATGTTACTGCTTGTTGATTTGTGAGGAGATGACTGTCCAGACCGCGCCTTTTTTCTTCAGGCCCAGCGTGACCTCTGCCACCTGTGGCGCACTGGTCGCGCGATCGTAATTGATCTTGAAAACCACGGTCGCGGCATCTCCGCGAACCTGGAAGGTTTGAAACGCGACGAAAAGGTCGGGGTTTGCTTTAGCGATATCGGCCCGCGTCTGCAGCGCGAGCGGCTTTCGCCAGCTGGCAGCGGCAGCAACGCCTTCCGGCAATGCCACCGGGAACTGCATCACGGCAACACTTGGTGATCCCGAGCGCGACAGGAGCGCCTTGACTGCGGGGAGCTCAAAACCTGCTTTGACCACGGCCGCCTGGTCGGGCTCCGATTGAGCCTGCGCCGCGGGCGCGATAAAAGTGAAACCAAGAAGAGCAAGAAGGGTCACGATACGGGAGCGCATGGGCTTCCGCCGACGAGGGATCAGGAATGGCATAAAGCAGCAGTTTTTGACGTTAGTTGTGGTCATGTGTTGAACCGGCAATCCTCTCCCTGCGACTGGCGCAGCGAAAGGATCAGGCAGTTTTGGTTTATCGACAGAGTAGCAAAAAAATACTTTTTAATGGTAACTTCCAAATATAACTAAGTAAATATGCTTACGAGATTTGAATGCTCGGTTCATCTTGTTCGCTGCCAGTTGTTTACAAATGACAGGTTATCCTCACGCGAGGGCCGGGTTTATTGAAAACCGGTCGTCCCGCCCCTTATTTCAACAGCATCTGCTGGATCGAGCCTTCGTCATATGTCACCCGCAGCAGGTAGGCGCCCTTCGCCAGTCCGTCCAGCGAGCCCATCTTCAGCTCGTTCAATCCCTTCACAGCTTTATACACCTGCGTCCGCACGATCCGGCCATAGCCATCAGACAGAACCATCGTCAGCTCCTGTGCTTTTGCCACCGTCACCGAAACTGACAGCTGGTTCACAACCGGGTTCGGCCGCACCGCGTTGATCACCACCGCGGCCCCTTCATTCTGAAGAAGCACCACCGGGCTGATCTTAAAGCGTCCGTCGAGATCCACCAGCTTCAACCGGTAGAATGCATTGCGGGGAGGAACCGCATCCGTATAGCGATACGTGCTGTTCGAGCCTTTCCCGTTGACACGGGCGATGGAACCGAAAGCAATGCCGTCGGCGCTGCGCTCCAGGAGAAAATGGCTGAAGGCCACTTCGTCCGCCGTGCGCCAGTCCAGCACATTGCCGGCGGATGTCTTGCTTCCATCGAAACGCAGCAGCGTCACGGGAAGCGGCGTTCCGACCGTGTACCGCCAGTCGCGCTCACGGTTTGGCTGTGCCACAAGGGTGTTATCGGCGTCGGGAATGATAGCCTGGGAGCCATAACGCGGGAGCCCCGCTCCGTCATCAATGAAAAACGGACCGGCAAGCGCGCCATTCAATCCGATCTTCTCGTGGGCCACGTTGATCGCGAAGTCGGCATTGATGATATGCGCGCTCGTTCCGTTGCCGGTGGGGTCATCGTACCCGGGTACAACACCGTTCGTATTCAGGTCGGCAAGGGTTTGCGTGATCAGCATATAATCGTTGCGCAGGGTCAGAAGGTTAAACCCGTCGAACTGGTCCATCAGGCCATCGCCGTCGGCATCGCTAAAAAGGACGGTCACGTTATCAGTATCATTCGATGCGGAGGCAGCAGCCTCATCCTTGTCGTATTTGAAGCCGAAGCCGTTACCGCTTCCATTGCCGAACGTGCCGGTATGGTCGTTATCGCTGTCGGTATCGATATAATCAGGAGGATCACTCAATGCGGCTCCATACAGGAAGTTGTCGGTGTTGACCGGGCGGATTCCGCGGCCGCCGAATGTGCCCGGGCTCAGCTCGTAGGCGTCGTCGATCCCGTCAAAATCGGCATCGATCCCCGTCGGAATAATATAGGCAAGGGTTCGCTGGCCCTCCACATTGTCGGTGATGCCGTCGTCGTCCGCATCGATATCCAGGTAGTCTGCACGGTCGGTGTTTCCGTTGAAGGTGCCGTCCGTATTGCGCAGGCCGGTGTTTGTATAATAAAGATGGGCAGCCGTGCTCCAGCCTTTGTTGGTCAGCAGGGCGCCGGTGGCGATGCCGGTCGTGCTGGTCGTATCGTAGCCGGATTCGCGGATATCCGTGATGCCGTCGCCGTCTGCGTCAAGGTCCCACATATTCGGCAGGTAATCCATGTCGGCGTTGGCGCGGAGGGATACATTCACAGTACCGTCCTCCTTCTTATAATACATCGGGATATAGGAGAAGGTGTTGTCGTTGATCGCCGCATACTTGGCGATCTCGAAGCTGACGGTTTGGATCATCGGCGTACCAAAGACGGGCGTGCCGAACACCGTGTAGCTGTTGCTGGTTCCGTTGCGGCTGTCGAGGGCATCGGTCAGGCCGTCGCCGTCAACGTCGGTAAAGGAGCCGTCGACAACGCCGTCGCGGTTGGAATCCGTTCCGCCCTGCTCGGCGATATCAGGAATGCCGTCGTTATCTGAATCGAGGTCGCGGTAATTGGGAATCCCGTCGCCGTCGAAATCGAAGATGGTCTTTTTCGTGTCCGTCGATGTGCCGATCTGCAGCGTGTACAGGCTGAAGCCGGGCGTTCCACCGGGCACCGCGCTGTCATAGATGTCGAACAGCCCGTCGCCGTCAACATCGCCGCTCACCACACCACCGGGAGCGGTGCCGCCGGAAAGCGCGCTGGTCTCGTCACCCAGAACCAAACGGAGGTCAACTTTACCGTCGCCGTCCTCGTCAACGCCGCCCGCTTCAACAAGGTCGGGGATGCCATCGTTGTCGGAGTCGCGGTCAAGCTCGTTGATCACGCCGTCGAGGTCGGTGTCCCATTTGTCATTGATGCCATCGCTGTTCGCATCTTCCCACAGGAACTGCTCACTCACGCCGGGGTTCGGGTCCTGGTAATTCCGCAGGCCGTCGAGGTCGGCATCGCCGAATGGATCGACATAAGTGCCGCCCGATGTGCCATCGATGGTGTTTTCGACCACATCCGGAATGCCATCGTCGTCATCGTCGATGTCGGTGCCAACGAAAGCCGGCGGTGCCGGCGGGCAGGTCTGGATCGTCAGTGTTTTGGTATAGTCAACGGAGAGCACATAGCCCCAGAACCAGGTATTGATGGTACGGACATTGCCAAAATCGTCGCAGGACGTCGTTGCGGTATTGATGCCTGTCGAGCCCGGGGATGTCGGGTCGCCGCCCCATACGTGGCCCGTTACCTGGCCGTCGTCGGAATAATTCGAGTTGTCGTGGGAGGTCGAGCGGACCGTATAGTTCACGCCGATATAAGTATTGTTATTCAGCACGCAGCTGCCCAGGTTGGTCGGGTCATAGACCACCAGCTCCTCGTCGTTCCAGTAATATAAGATGTCGGCATCGTGGTTGGTCGCTGTCAGCGGGCCGGCGCCGTCGGGGTCGAGATTGTTCCAGGTGATCGGGCTCACCGTGAAGCCGCCCGTATTGAGCTCCGCGTCGAACAGCGGGATATTGGTGCGCCCACGGACCGCCGAGAACTTGACGGTAATATTGATCGTAGCGCCGGACACCTGGCTCACGCCAAGAGCGTCCTTGCCGTCCCACGCGATATAATGCGTGCCGATCGGCTTCCCGAAATCATACAGGTAGACATCTTCCGCGGAAACGCCCGCCGCGCCGAAATCGAGACGGAGCGCCACATCTCCCGCCTGGGCGATCGTGTACTGGATATTATAGGCGCCGGGGCAGCCAACGACATTGTCGCCAAGCGACGGTGCGCTGGGTGCCGTGAACGTGCCCGAAATCGTTGCATTTGGCTCATTGAGAAAGACGCGGTAGCCATTCTTCAGGGACGGCGCAGAGCCGCCCGAGTTGCGCGACTTGGACGATTCCGCGAACTGGTAGTCCGGCAGCTCCTGCACGCCATAGTCGTTGAACGCCAGGACGAACGAGAGAGGACGGAAGCCATCGTTGAACGTGATCTTGTTGACGACATGGTCATCGGTCAGCGCATAGAAGCCCGCCTTGACGTCAATCAGCTCGGAACCCTGGTTTTCATACGCGTCCGTCAGGATTTGTGTTTCCGGGAGATAGGCGCAGAACGACCATTTCTGGCAATACACACGACCGGTCTTGAGCGTTGCTCCGTCAGCAACGGAAAAATCAAAGAACGTACAGAGGACAGGCGCGTCGATCTGGCTGCTGTATTCGGCGTTGTTATGAGTTGTCGTGCTGATATTCAGTGAAGGTGGGGTCGACGAGGGGTAGATGACAATGAAGTAAGTGCCCGTCGCAGCCGGCGCGAAGGAAAGCGGCGCATAGTTGCTGTTCGACGTGTTATACGTTGTGATGGCATTGCCCGACCCATCGAGGTTCGGCCCGTTATACGCCTGCTTATAATTCGGGATCCAGCCCGCAACACCCGGTGTAAAGGTGCCGAAAGCCTGCTGCGTCACCGTGCTGTCGGTATTGAGCTTATAGATCTCCCACCGCACATCGGAACGCTCACTGACAAGACCCCCCAGCGACGGGCGATCAAACGCACGCAGTCCGAAAAAGAATTTTTCCGAAGCGCTGAGCGTCCGGAAATAAATGCGGTTCTCCTTGAAGTTGCCGCCTACATCAACCGCTTCCGCGAAGGAGCCCTGCCCAATATCCTTGCTGATCAGGAGGCCGGTGCCATCCGTGGGAACCGTATTGGCATCACCCGAATTCATCACCTGGTGCGTCCCTTCCTGGGCAGTTGCCGACAGAACGGTTCCGAGGAAAGCGATCGCCAGGATCAGGCCCGCATGGAAACGGACGCGGGACCGGCGGCCAGTGGCCGAAAAAAGGGAAGTTCTCATGTGTAAAAAGTTTTGGTTGCAATCCGGCCTGTTTATCACCTAGGGCCTTCTACTATAAAACACTTAGCGGCGACAAAAATAAGCCTGCCTGTTGAAATATCAAATCAAATGGTTGAACGGCCCCGTTTCTGCTGTCAATGGTCTCAAAGGGTCGCCTGAAACACCTTGTCCGCGGATGAACGGACCCACACGGATTTTTCGCCCCCGAACAAAACGACGCATTCCGAAACCCCTTATTTTTGTTTTGTGCCCTTTCACGACACCCGTTTCGGAAACCGCCTTTTGCTCATTTGCCACGTCCGCGCGCCGAAAGGCTGCATGGTCTTTGTGGCGCATCGGGAAGGAGGAGATGGATGATGACGCAGTTTGATTTTCAGCTGTTGCCCCCTACCGAGCAGCTCGACCTGTTATACAGCGACGGAGTTTATATCGGAAAGCGGAAAGAGGCAAACAGGACCGTCCTGCTGTACCAGCTCGACGCCTTTTACGTAGAAGTTTTTTACGCCAAGCACCGGTGCTTCTATACGGGGATCCGGTGTTTCCGCTCCACGGTCCTGCTTGACCCCTACCTGGAAAGCATCGATGTAGAGCACCTCGTCTAGCGACACAAAACCAAAACGACCATCCTGCTTATGACCAAACCGACCACCCCGAAGAATTTTGTCCTCTATGCAGACGACGACGCAGACGACCTGCAGCTCGTTCGCGATTCCTTTGCCCAGTACGTGCAGGACGTGGAGGTCGTCACGGTATCAAACGGCGATGACGCCCTTGCCTTTCTCGAAAATCTTCCCGACGACGCAGCCACACCCTGTCTTGTCATCCTCGACGTGAACATGCCCGGCCTCGATGGAAAACAGGTGCTTGCCCGCCTGCGCGCGATCGACCGCTTTGCCCAGGTGCCGGTCGTGCTCTTCACCACCTCCTCGCTGCCATCGGACAAAAGCTATGCGCAAAGCCTCCAGGCCGGCTTCGTCACAAAACCCCTCAACATGAAGCAAATGGAGCTGATCACCGACCAGTTCATCAGCCACTGCGTGGAAGAAGTGCGCCGCCAAATCAGGCCAGGAGACCGATGAAGAGAGTAGGGAATGGTGAGTAGTGAGTAGTGAATGGTGAATAGTGAATAGTCAATAGTGAATAGTGAATAGCGGCTTCCGAAATTTTGAATTTTGAATTTTCAGTATTCACTATTGACTATTCACTTTTCCTCATTCCCCCGTCTCCCCATGCGGCGCATCCACCGGCTTTGACTGCGGCGAGCCCTGCTGGCGCAGGAACACGGACAGGATCACGATGACAAACACCGAGAGGAACTCGCTCTGCCAGTTCTGGAACGACTCAAACCAAAGCCGCGCATTCCCCAGGTACTCCATCGGGCTCTGCGTTGGCATCCCCTTGAGCGCCTGCTCCTGGTTATAATCCCGCGCACTGCCGTACCAGTGCAGCAGGAACGACAGGAAGAACAACAGGAACAGCACCAGGCTCAGCGATCTTTTATACAAGGCAAGCACCCAGCCGCCAACTTTCACAGGGTAGGGCGCATTCTTCCGGCGCGGGTTCGGCTCGCGGTCCACATCCTCCTTCTTATCCGGGTCCTTCGACTCCGACGAGCCCTTCTGGTACAACGAGATCGTCATCACAACAAACAGCGCCATCTGCAAAAACTCGCTCTCCCAATTCTCAAATGTTGCCTGCATGAAATGACCCGTCCCCAGGTACTCCCCGAGGCCGACTTCTTTCCCGCCCAAATCCTTCATCTCGGAGTTGTGCTCCTTCAGGCCGGTGAAGACCTGGCCGACCAGCGACAGGAGAAACATCACCACGAAGGCGATCGAAAGGCTGTTGTTGCGCATTGTCTTCATACGAGTCATTTTCTTGTTCAGTGAAAAAACTGTTCCACTGCCCGGATGTTCGACAGCACAGCATCGGTCGCCGCCTTTCTGCCCGACCTTTTGGTCCTTCGGAAACCCTGCCCCCCTCTTTCCCAAACCGATCAAAATCGGTCACCCGGAAAGGCGTAGCTTCGGTCTTTTCAGCCAAATCCGCACATGACCGGCAACCTCCCTGGCAGCGAGCCCCTTGTATCTGCAAACCTCACGGCGCTCTTTTCACAGGCGCCCGCACCGATCGCCATCTACGCCGGCCGCGAGCTGGTCTATGTCTTTGTGAACGAAGCCTATGGCCGCATCTTCAACGGCCGGGAGATCCTCGGCAAGCCCCTCCGCGCCGCCTTCCCGGAACTGGAAGGCCAACGCTATTTCGAGATCCTTGAAGCCGTCTACCATACCGGCACCCCTTTCACCGCCCATGAAACCCCGGCCCTCATCGACCTCGACGGAACCGGCCAGCCGAAGACATGCTATTACGACCTCGTTTACACACCCTACCGCACCGACTCCGGCGCCATCGCCGGCGTCATGGCGTTCGGACACGATGTGACCGCGCAGGTGGAAGCACGCATCCGCGAGACGGAAAGCGAAAGCCGCTTCCGCAGCCTGGTCGATGACTCCCCCGACCCCATCCTGATCCTCACGGGTGAGGAGCTCCTGGTCCAGGTCGCCAACCAACCCCTTCTTTCCCTCTGGAACATCGGTCCGGCCGCGATCGGCCAGCCCCTTCTCACCATCCTGCCGGAGCTCCGCGGCCAGGACTTCCATGAATACGTGCGGCAGGTTCTCCGGTCCGGTATCGCCCGCCACAGCCACGAGACCCCGGTGACCCTTCTCCGGAACGGACAACACATTCGCCACGACATCAATTTTGTTTGCCAACCCTACCGCGACGGTTCCGGCGCCGTCACAGGCGTGCTGGTCTTTGCCCACGACGTCTCGGAGCAGGTGCGGGAACGGCGCCAGGTCTTCGAAAGCGAGGAACGCCTGCGCATGGCGCTCGAAGCCTCTGAAATGGGTACGTGGGAAACGGACCCGCAGAGCCAAACCCTCTATTTTTCCGACCGCTGCCTGGAGATCATGGGGTTGCCGCCGGGAGCTGCCGTCACCAAAAAAGAGGCCGACGAGGCCATCCTCCCGCAGGATCGACCCCGGGTTGCCGATGCGATTCGAGACGCCCTCCGCCCCGGCTCCAACGGCCATTACTCCGTTGAATACTCCATCCACCATCGTCAAACCGGCGAGATCCGCACGCTCAAAGCCAGTGGCCGCGCGTTTTTCCGGGCGGGAACGGCACAGCGCTTTATTGGCACCGTCATCGACATCACCCACGAGGTGAGGATCCGGGCGGAGCAGCGCAAGCTCCTCACCCTCATCGACAACAGCGTCGAGCTGATGTCCGTCCTGGAGCTCGACGGCCACCATTCCTATCTCAATAAAGCCGGTCGCCAGATGCTTGGCTTCAACAGCTTCGCGGAGGTCCTGTCGACGCCGGTCTCCCAGCTGCATACGCCCGAAGATGCCGCCTTCGTCAACACCACGGTCCGCGCCGCTGTGCTCGCCGATGGGCGCTGGTCCGGCATCATGAACGTCAGGCATCTTCGCACCGGCGAGGTCTTCCCCGTTTACAACAACACCATCCGCATCGACGACCCCGTCACCGGGCAGCCCATCGCGTTCGGCTCTGTCATGCGCGACATGCGCCCGGAAATGGCCGCCCGCCAGGCCCTCGCCGAAAGCGAGGCCAATTTCAGGAACATCATCCTCCAGGCACCCGTGGCCATGAGCGTGCTGATGGGCCCCGACCATATCGTGCAGATTGCCAACGAGCAGATGTTCACCCTCTGGGGGAAGGACGCCCCCTCTATGCTGGGCAAACCCCTGTTCCAGGGGCTTCCAGAGGCAAAAGAGCAGGGTTTCGAGCAGATGCTGCGCGATGTTTATGAAAAGGGAGAACGCTTCACGGCCGACGAATACCCGGCCCGCCTGCCCCGCGCCGGCGGCATCGAAACCGCGTATATCAATTTCGTCTACGAGGCCTTCCGTGGCAGCAAGGGCGCCATCGAAGGGGTCATCGCCACTGCCGTCGATGTGACCGCCCAGGTCACCGCCCGCCACCAGGTGGAATACGCCGAAGAAGCCGCCCGCCTTGCCATCGAATCCGCGGATTTAGGGGCTTACGAGGTCAATTTGGTCACAAACGACATGCGCACCTCCGACCGGTTCAAAGCCATCTGGGGCCATGATTTCGACCTCGACCGCGGCCGCTATGCCTCCGTCATCCACCCCGACGACCTGCCCATCCGCAACGCCGCTCACACGGAATCGCTCCGCACCGGCCGCGTGGCCTACGAGGCTCGCGTGATCTGGACAGACGGCAGCGAGCACTGGGTCAAAGTGATCGGTCGCCTCTTCCGTGACCGGCACGGCGACCCCGCCAAGCTCCTGGGCGTTGCCCAGGACATCACCGAGCAAAAGCTCTTCTCCCGCGCCCTCGAGCGCGAGGTCGAGCAGCGGACACGCGAGCTCCAGGAGGCCAACGACCAGCTGCGCCGCACCAACGCCGAGCTCGAGCAGTTTGCCTACGTCTCCAGCCACGACCTCCAGGAACCGCTGCGAAAGATCCGCATGTTCGCCGGCATGATCCGCGACCGCGACTTCGACCGGCTCAGCGACTACTCCCAACAGCGGTTCGATAAGATCACGGAAGCGGCCCAGCGCATGAGCACGTCTCTGAAAGACCTCCTGAATTTCTCAAGCCTCGGCCGCGAGGAGCAGTTCACCAGCGTCGACCTCAACGAGGTCCTTGCCTCCGTCAGCTCCGACCTCGAGCTGCTCATCTCGCAGAAAGAAGCGACGATCCAAAATGAAGGACTGCCCGTGCTCCAGGCGATCCCCCTGCAGATGAACCAGCTCCTGTACAACCTGCTGAACAACGCGTTGAAATTTGCGCGGAAGGACATACCGCCCGTCATCCGCCTCTCGTCCCGTCCGCTCCCGGAAGAAGAGCGGGCTTCCTTCCCGCAGCTCAAGCCGGATCGCAGCTATATCGAGGTGGTGGTGCGCGACAACGGCATCGGCTTCGCACAGGAAACCGCCGACAAGATCTTCCTGCTGTTCCAGCGCCTGCACGACCGGCAGGCCTACAGCGGCACCGGGATCGGCCTCGCCCTCTGCCGCAAGGTCGCCCTGAATCATGATGGCGACATCTTCGCAAAAGCCCGTCCCGGCGAAGGCGCAGCCTTTCATGTTCTCCTCCCCGTGAGTTGAGGAAACAGAATGAAAAAGGGCGCTTTCGCCACAGGTTCGCCACAGCTGCGGCGCATTTTTTTCCAGAATCACGGGCTCAAACGAAGTACTGGCGCAGAACCGGGGGCATAGGCACGGGATTTGTTAGGAAAGATGCAAGACCCTCTGTTATGTCCCAACGTCAAACACTTGAGCTCGTCGAGCTCAACGCCATGCTGATCCGGAAGAACAAAGAATTCATCCAGGCAATGGCCGCCCGCCGGCCGCACCACGAGCTCGTTTCCCTCTACAATGAAGTGAAGGATATCTACGCCGAGATGGGCAGCCTCCGCCAGCACGAGGGTCTGCTACGCGTCGCATGATGTCATGCTAGATTTTAGATTGACGATTTTAGATTTTTGGAGAGTCCGCACCTCCATGCTGTCATCCCGAGCGCCCCGCGAGGGAACCCATGCACCTTCATTCTCCCCGTCATGGCGAGGAACGAAGCCATCTCCCGCACCTCCAGCCTGTCATCCCGAGCCCCGCGAGGGAGCCCATGCGTTACGCGCGCTGTCATGCTGACGCCTGTCAGCGCCTTTCCCTCCCAAAACACACCCCCCGGCCCGACCCGAAACGCGCGCGTGAAGAGACCTTCGGTCACGACAAGGAAAAAAAGACAAACAGCCTTAAACGCGAAGAGCGCAAAGAAGCAAAGGAACCGCAAAGCATTCCCTTCGTGTTCCTCCGCGCCCTTCCTGCCTTCGTGCTTCACCGGCTGCTCAATCTAAAATCGTAAATCAAAAGCCCCCGCCTCCCTATCTTAGTCTCGCATGAGACCGCAACCAAAACAACTCCTCCTCTTCGCCTGCCTCCTCTTTTTCGCCACCGCCCGCGGCCGCTCTCCCGGCTTCTCCCTCTACGAGGACAAGTCCAAGACCGTCACCGCCGCACAGGCCCTCGACCTCTTCCAGCATGGCGCCTTCACCCCCGTTACCGACGGGAAGCAAAACATCGGCTTCACCCACTCCCTCTTCTGGGTGGCCTTTCGCCAGGACCGCCTCCCGCCCCGCGACTCGCTCGTGCTCAATATCGGCGACCACCACATCAACATCATCCGCGTCTACGTCCGCAACGCCGCCGGCCTCACCCTGCTTCATACCAGCGGCGACTACCAGCCCTTCAACACCCGCCCCCTTCCCACCACCAATTTCTATTTCCCGGTCCGCGACACCGGCATCTACCTCGTCCAGGTCGACAAATCCAACGAGTCGCTCCAGCTCTCCTTCGGCCTGCACGACTATGTCAGCGTCCTCCGCACCGAAGCAAAGAACACGTCGGTCATGGGCTTTCTCACCGGCATCATCTGCCTGCTGCTTCTGTTCGGCCTCTACCTGTTCGTCCTCACCCGCGACCGCGTCTACCTCTTTTACGTCCTCTACATCTGCTCCGGCTGGATGTGGGTCCTCGGCAACAGCGGCCACGGCTTCGAGTACCTCTGGCCCAACAGTCCCTGGTTCGCCAGCAAGGCACGGCCCGTCTTTTCAACGACCACCGTCGCCCTCTCGTTCAACTTCATGCTTCACTATATCGGCGCGGCCAACCAGCGCATCCTCAGGCGGGTGGTCCTGGGGCTGAGCCTCGTGATGTGGAGCCTCGCCGTGGCCATCCTCTTCTTCACCAACAAGGAGTACCATTCCAGTATCTGGTATATCGTGCAGGCTGCCGTTCCCGTTATCGTGCTGGTCTATATCGTGTTCATGATCGCCATACTCGCAGTGCGGTCCTGGCAGGGCAACAGGCTTGCGCAATTCTACCTCGTGGCCATCATGTCGCTCCTCGCGGTCATCATCATGCAGCTTGCCTTTTATACCGGCAAATGGAAGGGCGAGGAAAGCTTTTTCCGGTTCTTCGGCGTGGCGCTTGGCTATATCTCCGAGGCCATCATCCTCACCGCCGGCCTCGCCTACCGCTTCAATGAGTACCGGCGCGAGAAGGAGCAGATCCTCGTAGAGCTCAACCGCCGCCAGGTGGAGAACACACGCACCCTCATCGAGGTGCAGGAAGCGGAGCGCAGCCAGATCGCCAACCAGCTTCACGACGTCGCGGGCTCGCTCTTATCCGCCGCGCGGCTCAACCTCAGCGCCCTTCTCGAAAAGGCCTATAAAGAGCAGCAGCCTGTTGACCTGCGCCTGCAGAAGACCGAGGAGGCCATCACGCAGGTCGCCGAAACCGTGCGCAACCTGAGCCATGCGCTTAGTCCCGTGATGCTCACGCAGGTCGGGATCCGCAAGGCCCTCGAAAAGATCGTCGACATCTTCAACGCGTCCGGCAAGATCCATGTCACCCTCATTGTCAGCGGCTTCGAGGACCACCAGGAAAGCTTCCATGCCTATTACACCGGGCTCTACGGGCTGATCTACGAGCTCCTGAACAATATCATCAAGCACGCCGGCGCCACCCATGCCCTGGTGCAGGTGGCGGAGATGGACGAATGCTTTACCATCATCGTCGAGGACAACGGCATCGGCATTGACCCCGCACAGGCCTCGAAGCCGGGCTCGCTCGGGCTCACCGGCGTGCTCTCAAAAATTACGTATTTTGGTGGGCAGATGGCGATCGACCGTGCCGAGCCCACAGGAACACTGATCACCATCGAAATCCCAAGGATCCAACATGCCCTATAAACTGATACTGGCAGACGACCACCAATTCCTGTTGCAGGGTGTGGCGTCGGTGCTGACGGAGATGGAAGATGTCGAGGTCGTGGATACGGCCCTCAACGGTTTTGAGCTGATGACCAAGGTCGGTGAGCACCGGCCCGACCTCGTCGTGCTCGACCTCAACATGCCCGGCTACGACGGGCTCGAATGCCTGCAGCGCATCCGCGGCGGCTACCCGTCCACCCGCGTTCTCATTCTCACCAACTACAACCAGCCGCAGCTGCTGGAGGAAGTGAAGAAGAACGGCGCCCGCGGCTACCTCGTCAAGAGCTCCTCGGCGGCCGAGCTGCGCACCGCCATCAGGACCATCCTCGCCGGCGAAACGCATTTCACCAGCGCCGACCTCAAAGAAGTTCCGGAAGACTCATACTTCTTCGACGACTTTCTCAAGAAATTCAAGCTCACCCGCCGCGAGGTGGACATCATCCGGATGATCGCCCGCGAAATGAGTACCAAGGAGATCGCCGCCGCCTGTTACCTTAGCGAGCTGACGATCTCCACCCACCGCAAGAATATCTTTCGCAAGCTGGAGCTGAAGAACGTGGCCAGCCTCGTCAATTTCGCACAGCAGCACAATATCATCTAGCCAAAAAGGCCAGTAAACAACACACATGAGGGTAGTCCTGACGCTTTTCCTGACCGCATTTGCAGCCCTCGCGGCAGCCTATTATATCGACGACATTCTTGTCGCCGAATTCAACATGCTGCTGGTGGTTGCCGTGCTCGTCGCGCTCCTCAACACCTTCCTGCGGCAGGCCCTCGCCTCTCTCAGCCTGTCCTTCTCACTCCTCACCATGGGCCTGCTCCTGCTGCTGATTAACGCGGTCTTCATCAAGCTTGCGGACCTGGTTGTCGAGGACTTCACCGTGAAAACATGGAGCGCCGCCTTCCTCTTCGGCGCCGTCGTCACCGTCGTCAGCCTGATCTGCCAGCGCCTGTTCCGGCGCCGTGATTAATCCGTTTATTTGCAGCATGGAGTTTCACCGCCGGAACCTGGATAAGGATACCCTTCTGCACCTTTACAAACGCCTGCTGTGGCCCCGTCTCATCGAGGAAAAAATGCTCGTCCTCCTGCGCCAGGGACGCATCTCCAAATGGTTCAGCGGCATCGGCCAGGAAGCCATCTCCATCGGCGCCGTGAGCGCCCTCCAGCCCGACGAATGGATCATGCCGCTCCACAGGAACCTCGGCATCTTCACCGGTCGCGACATGCCCCTGAACCGCCTCTTCAAGCAGTGGCAGGGCAGCGGCGACGGCTACAGCAACGGCCGCGAGCGCAGCTTCCACTTCGGCAATGCCGACCACCACATCTGCGGCATGATCTCGCACCTCGGCCCCCAGCTCGCCCTTGCCGACGGCGTTGCCCTGGCACACAAGCTCCGCGGCGAGAACAAAGTATCGCTCGCCTTCACCGGCGACGGTGGCACATCCGAAGGCGATTTCCACGAAGCCCTGAACGTGGCCGCCGTCTGGGACCTCCCCGTCATCTTTCTCATCGAAAACAATGGCTACGGCCTCAGCACGCCCGTCAACGAGCAGTACCGATGCGAGCGCCTGGCCGACCGCGCCGCCGGCTACGGCATGGCCTCCGTCGTCATTGACGGCAACAATATTCTCGAGGTCTACGACACCCTCCTGGGTGTCCGCGACTACTGCATCCGCGAGCAGAAGCCCTACCTCGTGGAATGCCTCACGTTCCGCATGCGCGGCCACGAGGAAGCCAGCGGCACCAAGTACGTCCCCAAAGAATTGTTCGACGAATGGGCAGCCAAAGACCCGATCAAAAACTACGAGGACTGGCTGCTGCGCGAAGGCGTTCTCGATCTCTCCACTATTGAATCCATCCGCCGCACACAAAAGGAGCGCATCGAAGAGGAGCTGCGCATCGGCTTTGAGTCCGCGCCCATCGTCGTCGACAGGGTCAAAGAGACCAACGACGTGTACGCGTCCACAAAGCCAAGCGGGCTGCCCGCGCTGTCGACTCTCACATCAACCCGCGAGCTGCGCTTCATCGATGCCCTCAAGGAAGGCCTCCACCAAAGCATGGAGCGCCACCCGAACCTGGTGCTGATGGGACAGGACATTGCCGAATACGGCGGCGCCTTTAAGATCACCGACGGCTTCGTCACCTCTTTCGGGAAGGACCGTGTCCGCAACACCCCGCTCTGCGAAAGTGCCATCGTCGGCGCAGCCCTCGGCCTCAGCCTCGAAGGATTCAAAAGCATGATGGAAATGCAGTTCTCGGACTTCGTCACGGTCGGCTTCAACCAGATCGTGAACAACCTCGCCAAGATCCACTACCGGTGGGGACAGGCAGCAGACGTGGTCATCCGCATGCCCACGGGTGCAGGCGTTGGCGCAGGCCCCTTCCACAGCCAGAGCACCGAGGCATGGTTCACCAAAGTACCCGGGCTCAAGGTCGTCTATCCCGCCACGCCGGCAGACGCCAAGGGACTTCTCATCGCCGCTTTCAACGACCCGAACCCCGTTCTCTATTTCGAGCACAAGGCCTTGTACCGCGCCATTTCCGGGCCGGTACCCGAAGCGCCCTACGAGGTCGCGATCGGCTCCGCACGGCACGTGCAGGCCGGTACCGATATCTCCATCATCACCTATGGCGCCGGTGTGCACTGGGCCGAGGATTACGCCTCCGAGCATCCCGCGTACTCCTTCGACATTATCGACCTGCGCACCCTCCTGCCGCTGGACTACGACGCCATCCGCGCCTCCGTTCTGCGTACGGGGAAAGTACTGGTGCTGCACGAGGACACGCTCTTTGGAGGAATCGGTGGAGAGATCGCGGCCTGGATCGCTGAGCACTGCTTTGCCGCCCTCGATGCGCCTGTTATGCGGTGCGCCTCGCTCGACACGCCGATACCATTCAACATGGAGCTGGAGCGCGCCTTCCTGGCCAAATCACGACTTCACCAAACGGTAGAAAAGCTGGCTTCCTACTAAAATGTTTTGACGGTTGCAATGCCCGGTCCTACCAGCGGGCGACCGCTGCGCGTGCCGAGGTGCGTGCCGTTCTCCACCACCACCTGCCCATTCACAAGCACATAGGCAAAGCCGGTTGAATACGCGTGCGGCTGCTCATAGGTCGACATGTCCTGGACAAGCTTCTCATCGAAGATGACGATGTCGGCGGCAAACCCTTCACGCAGCAGTCCGCGGTCGCGCAGACCGAACTTCTGGGCCGGCAGCGATGTCATGCGGCGGATCGCTTCCTCGAGACTGATCACATGCTCGTCGCGTACGTACTTGGCAAGCACGCGGGCATTGGTGCCGTAGCCGCGCGGGTGCGGCGCACCCACACCAAACAGGCGGATGGAAGCGTCCGATGCAAACATGTTGAACGGATACTGCATGATGCGCTTCACGTCCTCGTCGCCCATGCCGTGAAAGACCATCGATGCGCCGCCGGCGGACAGAAGGTCCATCGCCGTTTCGGTTTCCGCGCTGGCCTTGTGCTTGCGGCCTTTCAGGAGGTTGATCGCCTCGAGGCTTTTGCCGTTATAAGTTGTGTCGGCGCGGTGAAAGGCCACCACGGCATAATCGAGGTGCTTCAGCTTTCGCTTTTTCAGCTTGGCCAGCATATAGGCCGTCACTTGGCGCCGGACCTCCGGCCGTTGCAGGCGCGCGCGGATGGAGTCCTGCCCGTCGGCCAGCATCTCGTCGGGGAAGAGCGTGCTGAGGCTGGTGCTGCTGGCCGTGTAAGGGTATTGATCGATGGTGACGTCGAGGCCTTCCTCGCGGGCCCGCATGATCATGGGCAGCGTCTCGCGGCTGCGGCCCCAGTTCTGCTGGCCGCTCAATTTGAAATGGGAGATCTCGACGGGCAGGTGCGCTTCGCGGCCAATGTGAAGCGCCTCTTCGATCGCCTGTGTCACGCTGTCGCCTTCATCGCGCATATGCGAGGCGTAGACGCCGTGGTAGCGCGATGCGACCTTCGCCAGCCGCACCACCTCTTCGGTCTTGGAGTAGGTGCCCGGCGTGTAGATCAGGCCGGTGCTGAGACCGACGGCGCCGTTCCTCATCGCCTCGTCGACGATCGCCTCCATGCGCTGCATCTCCGCTTCGGTGGGCTGGCGGTTGGCGCCGCCGAGCACCGCGCGACGGACATCGTTGTGCCCGATGAGGGTGGCCACGTTGATCGACAACCGGATCGAATCCAGCTGCGCGAGGTACTTGCGGATATCGGTGTTCGATGCGCCGCAGTTACCGGTCACGACCGTCGTCACGCCGTCATGAATGAAATTGTCGGCCGTCGGGTTTTTCATCTCCTCACCTTCGATATGCGTGTGGACGTCGATAAAGCCCGGCGCGACGATACGTCCGGCCGCATCGATGGTGCGGGTGCCGGTGAGCGTGCCCGGTGCGCCGATCTTCAGGATCTTGCCGTCGCGGATGGCGATGTCGGCGCGGATCCAGGAGTTGCCCGTGCCGTCGAGCACGCGGCCGTTAACGATCACGATATCGGCCGGCGCCTGCGCGCGGGCATTGCTCGCGCTGCAAAAAAGCAGAAGGAAGAAGAAAGCTCTCATAGATGAAAATTAAGAAGAAGCAGGAGGAGATTGACGATTTTAGATTGAACCACAAAGGCTCGAAGGGCGCAAAGGAGCACGAAGGAGGGACTTACGGTTTTAGATTTGTGCACACTCTGCAACTTCCCGCCTGTCATCCCGAGCGCTAAGCGAGGGAGCCCGCGCACCTTCAGGCTGTCA
>JAQBNP010000064.1 GCA_028288515.1 Flaviaestuariibacter sp.
TGTGCTGATTGTGATTGCCATTCTTTCCGCCGGGATGGGGATCAAAGGGTACCTGCTCTCGAGCCATTTCATCGATGGGGGCGTGACGGGCATATCGATGCTGCTGAATGATATCACAGGCTGGCCGCTGCCCATCCTGATTGCGCTGATCAACCTCCCTTTCATCATCCTCGGCTATTTCCAGATGGGCATCCGCTTCGCGATCAAAAGCTCGCTGGCGATCGCGGGCCTGGCGCTTTGCCTGGCCTTCGTTCCATATCCGGACGTAACACCGGACAAGCTACTGACGGCGCTTTTCGGCGGTTTCTTTCTCGGCATCGGTATCGGCCTCGCGATCCGCGCGGAAGCCGTTCTCGATGGAACAGAGATCGCGGCGCTGCTCGTCAGCAAAACCTCCGGCATCTTGAAAGTGGCGGACGTCATCCTGCTTCTCAACGTGGTGATCTTCGGCGCTGCTGCTTTCTTCCTTGGCGTCGAACGCGCCTCGTATTCGATCCTGACGTATTTCGCGGCCTCGAAGACGATCGAATTCCTGCTGAACGGTCTCGAAGAATATACCGGGGTAACGATCGTGTCCAGGCGTCATGCCGAGATCCGTACGATGATCATCGAGGAAGTCGGCCGCGGTGTGACCGCCTACAGCGGGAAGGGAGGCTTCGGCAAAGGCGGCGATCACCAGGAGGAGCACGATATCTTGTTTACCGTAGTCACACGGCTCGAGGTCGGGCGACTGCAGGCCGGCATCAAGCGCATCGACGAGAATGCCTTCATCATCCAGCACAGCATCAACGATATCCAGGGAGGCATGGTGAAGCCCAGGGGGCTGCATTGACAGAGTGCATGGTGGCACTTGAACCACAAAGAAAGGAAGCACACAAAAGGAGCACAAAAGAATTCCTTTGCCTCGTCGCCTGAAAGCCTGCTCAAAAATCTAAAATCGTAAATCTAAAATTGTCCGCCTCCCCGTCTTCCTCATTCTTTGCCCGCCACGAAGCTCTTGATCTCTTCGAGTGTGGTGCGCTCGTTCGCCAGCCGCGGAACCTTGTGTTGCCCGCCCAGCTTGCCTTTGCTCTGCAGCCACCCTTCGAATGACCCCGCAGGAACAGCCTGCACCAGCGGACGGCGAAGCGCAATTTCCTTGTATCGCTTCGCTTCGTAATCGCTGTTTGCGCTCTTGAGGGCGCTGTCCAATTCAAAGGTGAATGCGTCAAGGGAAGCGGGCGGCCGGTCAAACTCCACCAGCCATTCATGCGCCCCATTGCTCCCTTCTGAAAAATAGATCGGCGCGGCTGTATAATCCTTGACCACGGCTCCCGTCTGTGCGCAGGCCACGGCAATGGCCTTATCGGCATTATCGATGATCACTTCCTCTCCGAACGCATTCATATAATGCTTCAGCCGGCCGGACACTTTGATCCGGAAAGGCTGCAGGCAGGTGAACTGCACCGTATCGCCCACGAGGTAGCGCCAGAGACCGCCGTTGGTCGTGATGACGAGCGCATAGTTCTTCCCCAGCTCAACCTCGTTCAACTGCAAGGTTTTCGGATGCTCCTTGCCCCACTCCTCAGCCGGCATGAACTCGTAAAAGATTCCATGGTCGCAGAGGAGAAGCATACCGTCGGCGGTGATATCATCCTGTCCTGCGAAGAAACCTTCGGATGCATTGTACATCTCGAGGTAATTGATCGGGGCGCCAATCAGTTTTTCAAACTGCGCCCGGTAGGGTACGAAGGAGACGCCACCGTGCATATACAGCTCGAGCGATGGCCATACCTCCTTGATGGTGGCCTTGCCGGTGATCTCTAGGATCCGTTTCAGTAGGACGATGAGCCATGTCGGCACGCCGGCCATGGAGGTCACATTCTCGTTGATGGTGTGCCGGGCCAGCGCTTCGATCTTGCTTTCCCATTCGTCCATGAGGATGATCGAGAGCTCAGGCGTCCGGATCCAGTTTGTCCAGAACGGCGAATTCTGCATGACCACCGCGCTTAGGTCACCATAATGAATGTCCGCGTTGAGGCTTGCCACCTGGTGGCTGCCTCCAATGACAAGGCTTTTGCCGGTGAGCAGGTCGCTGTCCGGATGGGCTGCATAATAGAGGCTGAGGATATCTTTCGACGCGCGGTAATGATTTTCTTTCAGGCTTTCCTCGCTGACGGGAATAAACTTGCTTTTGTCGCTTGTTGTGCCGCTGCTCTTGGCAAACCAGGTGACCGGTGTATTCCACAAAACGTTCTCCTCGCCGGCCAGCATGCGGTCGATATAAGGCTTTAGCGAATCGTAATCCTGCAGTGGTACCGTTCGCTTGAAATCACTGAGGTTCTGAATCGATGAAAATTGGTGATGCCTGCCGAAGTCGGTGTACTGTCCGGCGGCGAGAAGGTCCTGCCACACTGTATTCTGGTTGGCGGCCGCGTCGGTGCGCCATTGCCCGATCGTCCAGAGGCGGAGACGGGCCAGCCGCGATATGGTTGGACTCAGGAGCTTCATGCGCAGCGGCAAGATAAGAAGAAGATGGGTGGAAGAAACCGCCGGTGCGCCAAAATGAGCTTCGCTAGAGGATTCGCCTTACAGGTCGGGCAGTGATTGCGGGTTGACATCCTGCAGCAGGTAGTCCTTGCGCCGCAGCTCGAAGTTGCGCCCGAGGTAGAGCATCTTCACCTGGTCGTCTTCGGCGAGCTCTTCGGCGGTGCCGTGCCGGAAGATCTTTCCCTCGATGAGGAGATAGGCGCGGTCGCAGATGGACAGGGTTTCGGTCACATTATGGTCGGTGATCAGGATCCCGATATTCTTGAATTTGAGCTTCGCGACAATTGCCTGGATATCCTCCACCGCGATCGGGTCGATGCCCGCGAAAGGCTCATCGAGCAGGATGAATTTCGGGTCCACCGCCAGTGCGCGGGCGATCTCGCAACGCCGCCGCTCACCACCGCTCAGAACATCGCCGTTACTCTTGCGCACGTGCTGCAGCCGGAACTCATCGAGCAGCGACTCCAGCTTGTCCCGTTGCGCTTTCCGCGGCAGCTTCGTCATTTCCAGCACGGCCATGATATTCTCTTCCACGGTAAGCTTCCGAAAGATCGACGCTTCCTGCGGCAGGTAGCCGATGCCAAGCTGCGCGCGCTTATACATTGGCAGCTTGGTGATATCGGTGTCGTTGAGAAAGACACGGCCCTCATCGGGCTTGATGAGGCCAACGACCATATAAAATGAAGTGGTCTTGCCGGCGCCGTTCGGGCCAAGCAGGCCCACGATCTCTCCCTGCTTCACTTCCACGGAAACATGATTCACCACGGTGCGGGTACCATAGCGCTTGAGAAGATCGGACGTATGAATGCGAATGCTCACGGGAATGCTTTGGGCAAAAATAGCGGATACAGCGCAAGCCGCGGGACGCGATACGTTAAGGCCATGATAAGGAACCTCGTCGCAGCAAGGTGGCCAGCGCCGTTTCTTTCGCCGACTCTGCCTAAGTTTGCAGCACTTTATGAAAGTCATCGAACATATCAATGCGGCAAAGGACGCGCCCCTGGTCTCCTTCGAGATCCTGCCACCCCTCAAGGGCAAAGGCATTAACGCTCTGTGGGCGCACCTCGACCCTCTGATGGAATTCAAACCGTCCTTTATCAACGTCACCTACCACCGCAGTGAAAGCATGTTCAAGCGCAAGCTCGACGGAACCTTTGAAAAGGTGGAGGTCAGGAAGCGTCCCGGAACGGTCGGCATCTGCGCCGCCATCATGAACCGCTATGGCGTCGACGCTGTCGCACACCTGATCTGCGGTGGCTTCAGCAAGCAGGAAACCGAGGACGCGCTGATCGACCTCAACTTCCTTGGTATTGATAACGTGCTTGTGCTCCGCGGCGACGCCCCCAAGAACGAAGCGATGTTCGAGCCGGAACCCGGCGGCCACAAGTATGCGATCGAGCTGATGCAGCAGGTGAATAATATGAACAACGGCATTTATATCGAGGAGGACCTCAAGAATGCCGTGAAGACGAATTTTTGCATCGGCGTCGCTGGCTATCCGGAAAAGCACTTCGAAGCCCCGAACCTGCAGGCCGACCTCAATTACCTCAAAGCAAAGGTGGACGCGGGCGCCGAATACATCGTAACGCAGATGTTCTTCGACAACTCCAAGTATTTCGCGTTCGTCCAGAACTGCCGTGCAGCAGGCATCAACGTGCCGATCATTCCCGGTCTTAAGCCGATCTCCACAAAGAAGCAGCTGTCCGTGATCCCACGGACCTTCCACGTTGACATCCCGGAAGCGCTTTCCAACGAGGTGCTCAAATGCAAGACCGACGCCGACGTGGAAGTGGTGGGAACCGAATGGCTGCTCCAGCAATCAAAAGAGCTGCGGGCAGCCAAAGTGCCGGTGCTGCATTACTACACGCTTGGCAAGCCGCATATGGTGGCCAACGTCGTCAAAGAAATGTAGAAGAGTGATTCCGAATCAGGAATGATGAACCCGCGGTCCCATCAGCGATGGCACGGCCTCGGTTGATATGATCAATTCCCTACTCGAACGTTCGTTTCCGAATTCATCATTGGACCCCAAAAGTAAAAAGATGACCGTCGAACCTTGAATGGTCATGGCAGAACGGCAAATTAGAACAGCGAACTCCCAGGGGACTCCCATTTCGACAGTCTACCGTCGCGATTCAGGATTCATTATTCCTCCAGGTATTTGTACCCCACGCCGCGCACCGAATGAAAATACTTCGGGTGCCGGCTGTCCGCCTCGAAGTACTTGCGAAAATTCAGAATGAAATTATCGATCGTTCGCGTGGTTGGATACACGTTATACCCCCACACGGACTGCAGGATCTTTTCGCGCGGCACCACTTCGTTTCGGTTCTCCACCAGCAGGCGCAGGAGCATCGTTTCCTTTTTACTCAGCTCGATCCGCTCTCCTCTCGCCGTCAGCGCTTCCTGCGCTTTGAAGTTGACCGTATGCCCACCGAACGAATAGGTGTCGCCAAGTGAGGTACGGTCTTGCAGCCGCTTATTCTTATTGATCAGCTTCTGTACACGTAGCAACAGCTCTTCCAGGTTAAAGGGCTTCGTCAGGTAATCATCAGCGCCTTTCTTCAGCCCAAGCACGCGGTCCTCGCTGTTATTCTTTGCACTGAGGATCAGGATGGGCACCTCATTATTGGTGAGCCGGATGTTTTGCGTGGCGCTGATGCCGTCGATCTCGGGCAGCATGATGTCCATGATGATCAGGTCGAAGTATTCATTCTGGACAGCTTTCAGGGCCGACACGCCATCATACGCGGAGGTCACCTCGTACCCTTCGAGCTCGAGGTTCAGCTTGAGCGCCTCGTGGAGGTTTTCCTCGTCTTCGACGAGCAGGATGGATAGCTTTTGTTGGGCCATGTCTTACGCTTTAAAACTAACGGTAAAGGTAGTGCCGGCGGGCTCATTGTCCGTAATGGAAATGGCTGCATGGTGGTGCTGCGCGATCTTCCGGCAGATGAACAGGCCGAGCCCCGTTCCCTTCGTTCGACGCGTCTGCTCGTTGCCAACCCGGTAGAATTTGTTGAACACATTGCGCTTCTCATCGTCCGAAATACCGATGCCCTCGTCTGTAACGGCCAGCACAACCGCCTGTTGCCTGGCGTACAGGCAACAGGCGACCGGAGCGCCCGCAGGTGAATACTTATTGGCGTTCTCCAGCAGGTTGCTGACAAGAAGCCGCAGCAGGAGCGGGTCGCCAAGGAGAGAAATGCCCGGGCCGATATCGGTGTGAAGGGTTCGTGCCGGGTAGCGGCTGCCGAACTGGCGCGCCGCCTCATCTACCAGGTCCGAAAAGTCAACAGGCTCAGCGGCCATTCGATAGTCGTTCCCATCGAGCTGGGATGAGAGAAGGATATTGTTGATAAGCGTGTCGAGCCGCGAGGTTTCCTCCAGTGTCGTATGCAGCATCTTCTGCTGACGCTCCTCCGGCAATTTGTGCTTCTGCAACGTTTCGAGGTTGAGCCGCGCCACGGAGATCGGTGTTTTCAGCTCGTGGGTGATGGCCATCATGAAATTCTGCTGCTGGAGCTGCAGGCGAAACTGTCGCCGGACGAGGCGGTAGATATAGGCTGCGCCGATGATGATGAGAAGAAGAAAGGTGACTCCCTCCCCGATGTATTTTTTCGTGTTGCGGACCTGGAGGTCGTTGATCGCGCTCCATTGACGCTGGTAGGCGACGGGATCGGTGCGTAGGATTGCGCTTTTCTTCAGCAGGTGGATCTCGCTGTTCTGCCGCTCGAGAGAAACGAACCACCAGACAAGCGCCGCGATGATATAGAGGAGAAGGATCCAGAAGACGACAGTGGCCCATCCGAGGCCTTTGCGGCGTCTCATGTCAGGACTTTTTCTTTTCGATACGGAGGCCGACATTGAGGACGTTCAGGAGCGGGTCCTCGCGCATGACCTGCTCAAGGGTGAACGTGTAGGTACCCGCGCGCTGGAAACGGAAGTCCTGGTTCAGTGGTGTCAGCGCGATGCGGTGCTCGTAGATATCGTCCATGCCGGTGGCGAGCCAGCCTTTATCGTTCGAGGCGAGCGGAAGCTCGTACTGCGCCTTCCCCTGTTTCTTGTCGGGCGACAGCGTATAGAGATTGACCCAGATATTGTTGAAATGGTAGCGGTCGTTGTGGCGGAACGTGACGTAGAGCTGGTAGGAGGCGGTCGTGTCGCGGATCTCAAAAGTGAACACCGGTTTGTAAGCGGCCTTCCATTCCTGGCGCGGGATCGTCACCGTCTTCTCGTAAAGGTCACCTGTGGTGCAGGCGGAAAGAAGGCAGGCAGGCAGCAGCAGGGTGAGCAGGATGCGTGTGGATATGGTCAGAACCTTCATGTCGCAAATCTATTGAGTTTACCAGCCAGGCGTGCGTCAGAGAACGTTGAGCACTTGCTCCTTGGCTTTCTCCAACTCGTCCTTCATCAGCACCACGGCTTTCTGGATCGTTGCATCATAGGCCTTGGAGCCGGTCGTGTTGATCTCGCGGCCGATCTCCTGCAGGATGAATGACAGTTTTTTTCCTTTCGAGTCATCCTCTTCATCGAGGATGTTGCGGAAGTAGGCGCAGTGATTGTTGAGACGCACCTGCTCTTCGGTGATGTCGATCTTTTCAATGTAATAGATCAGCTCCTGCTCCAGGTGGTTGCCGTCGTAATTTTCCTTGCCGACATTTTCCTCGAGGAGGCGCATGATGCCTTCGCGGATCTTCTGCTTGCGGGCGGGCTCCAGCTCCGTTACGATCTGTTGTTGCGAAAGGATATTGGCGATGCGCAGCTCCAGCTCTTTATGTAGCGAGCGACC